>CAMLER010000112.1 GCA_946478915.1 uncultured Chryseolinea sp. | reverse complement strand
TATAATTCATTGCTACCAGAAAGGACCATACTTCGATCGCAATTGAAAGCCTCGGCAAAGTCTCAACGGCCGGTCTAGTGACTTAGATCGCAGATATTTTGCACATGCGCAAGTCTCCGGCAGTCATTAAACAGTTTTGCCCGTTAGCCCCTATTCATTTCTTATTGACTTCACCGGGTTTGCGAGAGCTGTCCTGATTGTATTGTAACCGACGGTGAACAATGCCATGAGGATCGCGGCCGCACCAGCAACAATAAATGTCGCCCAGTGAAGTTCTATGTGATAGGCAAATTGACTAAGCCATTCATTCATGAAGAAGTATGAAAGTGGCCATGCGATAATATTTGCAACTACAATAAGCAAACAAAATTGTTTTAAGATCAAGCTTACTATGTTGATTACAGAGGCTCCCAAAATTTTCCGCACACCAATCTCTTTTGTTCGATATAGAATGTCCTGATTGATCAATGCATACAATCCAAGGCAGGCTATACCAATTGCAACCAAAGCAAAGAATTGAAACATGGTGGAAAACAATTGCTCGCTGCGATAAAGACTTTCTAAATGCAGATTAAGAAAAACATAGTCGAATGGAATATCAGGCGCAACGGCCTGCCATTGTGATTGAACGGCTGAGATCAGATCCACCGGTGCAACATTATCAAAACGAATATAGATATCCTGCAACAGGGTCCTGGGATAGCTAATAACAAGCGGCTTAACCGTTGAATGAAGGGATCCGAAATTAAAATCAGGAACGACGCCTATCACCTCACCATCAGCTAAGATGTCGCCGATGCGAATCGGCTTTCCAAGCGCTTCTTCCGGGGTCCATCCAAGTTCTTTGGCAGCCATGGCATTCACCAGTACCCCACGCAGTGTATCCTTAGGCTGGCTTAGCGTAAATTCCCTTCCAGCAAGCAAATTGACGCCAATTGTTTTAAAGAATTCGAATTTAATCGCATCGATGGCCATTGGTTTTCCAAACTCATCCGTCGCGCCGGCAGAATATATGGGAACATTTCCATTTTCTCCATCCATCCTACCACCCCCAACACTAACGGCCGATACAAATGGAAACCGTTCCAATCTTTCCCTGAGCTGCGAATACTTTTTTGTCAATTGCTCTCCTGGCATTCTCACAAGCAAAAGTTCGTCTTTCGCGAAACCCAGATCCTTTGTTTTTATGAAACCAATCTGATGCTTGATTACCAGAACACAAATGATCAATGCAATCGACACAACGAACTGGCCAGATAACATAGTCTTGCGCATAACGATGCCGGTTGCGCTGGTCTTAAAAGCCCCACCCAATAATTTTTTGAATGAATTGGATGCTAGTAAGCGTGCAGGATAGAGACCGGATATGATACCAATTAATATTGCAACGACTATGAGTACCAAACTTCCCATGACAAGATAACGGATTTCAATTTGTTCTGGAGCGAAGTTCCAGGGAAGAAGACCAGTCCACAGTGGCGCCAGCAATACTGTGGCGAGCAACGAAAGAATTGTAAGAAATAATGTCTCCCCTTGCAGTCGTCCAAAGATATTAGCGCGTGTAGCGCCGAGCAACTTGCGCATTCCAACTTCTTTCGCTCTGGAGATAGAGATGACTGCGAAAAGATTGCTGAAGTTAAAAATTGCAATAACCATGACCAGCAAACCTGCACCTCCAAGCACATAAATTGTCGATTTGTTTCCTGAGGCCACCTGATCATTTGCTACACTACCGAGATAAATATTATGTAGAGGCTGAAGTTGAAGCTTGAACCTCTTAGCACGATCGTCCGGCCAGTGTTCCTTAACCAACGTTGGAAGCTGTGCTTCGAGGTCTTTGACATTTTCACCTGGTCGCAGTAATACGTAGGTATGAAATGACAACCATCCCCAGCTTTCCAATGTCACAGGGAAGCCGTAAGGTACCTTGAAAGCTTCGAAGGGAATCAGGAAATCAAATTTCAAATGAGAGTTGTCGGGGATATCCTCGAGCACAGCGCTAACCATCAATTCTGTTTCTGCATTCATGGTAATAGTCTTTCCGATCGGATCCTCTGTTCCAAAGTATTTTGCAGCCATCGACTGGGTGATAACCACATTGTTGGCCAGGCTCAGCGCAGTTGCTCGATTGCCTTTCTTCATTTTGAAATTGAAAACGTGGAAGATCGAAGGATCTGCGAAAAAAACATGATGTTCATAATACTGGATTTCGCCTTTTCGAAAAATCACATCCGGTTGATATCGGAAGCGAACAAAATCCTCTACCTGCGAAAACTGATTTTTCAACGCGGGCCCCATGGGTGGTCCAACCGTAGCGAGGTGCCGTGAACCAGGAATTTCTCCGGCAGTTTCATTGTGGGTGACTCTGTAGATCCGCTCGCCGTTTTGATGAAAATGATCATAGGAGAGTTCATTGTATATATACACACCAATTGACAATACACTTCCCCATCCCAGCACCATGCCGAGAATGGCGATGCTCATTTGTGATTTATTTTTCAAAAGATGCCGGAGCGTGATACTGAAAAAATCGCGAACCATAAAAATTTGATTGGGTGGTGATGAAGTTAGAAAATGGCGGCCGTATATGAAATAACCCAATCGTGGGGATTATTGGAAAGGTTTTTTAAGCAAAGGATTTAAGTGAGCTCGACGAGAGGACTGGTGGTTCTGACCACCTTAACTAGTTATTGAGTGCTTTCGCATTTTTAGTAATCTAAGCTTATCGATAATTTCAGTGGCATCTCCATTGTTTTTAACTTCCGATGATTAAGAGGAAAATATTACTTAACCTTCCCCATTTTTACAATTTTGGGATGTTTGGATTACTTGTTAGATTTGTTTGGTTTGAAATTGATAAGCAAGGTTATATTGCTAATTGTATACCTTTTATTTTCATTCTAATTAGTTCTGTTAGAGGAATTGATTCACTGTAGAATCTTAAAGTGATTGAGTGAATCATTGAAATTTGAATCCCGATAATATGAAGTTGTTTCTTGTTTTGCTTTGCCTTGTTGCTGCCTACAGTTCCTACTCACAAGACTTACTAATCAAAACCGATGGCACCACCATTCCCTATAAAAAAATAAAATGGGATAACGGGATGGCCATGGTGACCACAGACAAAAATGAAAAGGTAACCGTTCGCGAAGAGGAGGTATTTGGAAAATATGAAGAAGTTAATCAACGCATTTCATACAAAAAGCCAAATGTCCCTCTCGTTGAGGGAAAAAAGGTAGAGGTAAGTGGTTTCCAATTTCTTCAAAGGGAAGAATCAGGAGCGATCAATTTATACGTGACTTCGATACCAAGGGGAAACTCGACCGCTTCGTGCTATTATGGTGAGAAAGGAAATGAACTTAAAAATATTATGATAACGCATTCATTTAACACAACGGACGACCTTCTCGCATTTAAGTCGTTGTTCGCTGATGACAGGCAAATCACCGACGAAATCGAATCTAAAGGTTTTGTGTACAGCATAAAGAATATGATAAAACTAATTAAGAGATACAATTGGGCACATTTTGAAAATCCCGCGACGCAAGATTACAAATCCACTGGTACAATTGGCTTTTACACCAAAGCGGAACGGAAAGTAAAAGCCGATATTATTTTAAAGGTCAACGATTCCCTGGAATTTAAAATGCCTGCAAGCTACCATCCCTTACCTATTAAGGTTCCTTTAAAAAAGCTTTCAAAGGTATGCGTTATTTGGGATGGCGGCAGTGCTTGCGAATTAGTGGAACCCATACCCTATGCTACAACTTACTATGAGGTGCGCGCGAAACTTAATTCAACGTTTGAGCTAGAAAAAAAAACATTTAGTGAATTTAGGAGCTATGCAAGTCAGGCAATTCAAGATAAATGAAATAGTGCTTACGGTCATTGGGATTCGCACTAACGCCAATGAGATCCTTAAAAGTTGATGCGGATATTCGCCCAAAAGTTTCTTTACGGTTCACTTCAAGCACTATTTGCATCCCTGCCATCGCTTTCGAATAAAAAAATTCGTTTTATAAATAACGAAATTCAGGGAGCAAGAAAGTTGAATAGCATTTTTATCTCCCTGAGATCAGTGTAATCAAATTATTTTTTTTATTTTTTTTAAACTTCATGCATTTAATGCATCATTAATTTTCCTACATTCGTCAGGCTTCCAGCACAGATCGGTCGATAGTTTTTCTTATCGGATAACAGGTTATTGCTATGATCTACCCCTCTCTCAACATCATCGCTGATCAGCTCAACACTAATATGTTCGAAAAGTGGGGTGCAACCATCAATGGAACAAATGAAATTGTTCAGCTTAGTAACATTGCCAATATAAATGATGAGAAAAATGATCTTTATAATAAGATCATGATGACGCTATTGAAAGTTGAAGAAGAAACCAGCTTAAAAAACTCTGCCTTTTACAACAAGATATCACCAAACCAAATCCAAAAACACCAACCCCCGGTTTATTTAAACCTATATGTGCTTATTGCCATAACGAAAAAGAATTATCGTGAAGCATTGCAGTTGCTTTCTGACACGGTAACATTTTTCCAATACAACAAAGCATTTACCGGAACCGTACCCGGCGGCACTGCAGACGAAAACGACTCCTATAGAATTACCGTTGAGTTACATGACATCAATTTTCAGGAGGTTTTTGATATGTGGAGCAATTTGGGAAGCAAACAATTTCCTTCAATCATCTACAAAGTGCGGTTGTTGAAATTCTTTGATTCCACGCAGACACAAGAGGTACCTGCCGTCAAAACTATTAACGTACAGTACGATCTAAAAGATCATTGAAAGTCGCAACGCGACTGCGCGCAGGTATTTATCATTAGGTCGTTTTATTACGAATCTTAAAGGTCATTTATACTTTATGGTATTCTCTCTTCCGACTAATTAATAAAGTTTAATATTATGCTTGCAACAAAAAAAACCCCTGGAGTCTACATCGAAGAAATAACCTTCTTCCCGCCTGCTATCGCGGCCGTTGATACCGCTGTTCCTGCATTCATTGGTTACACCGACAAGGATGACCAAAGGCTGAAAGCCGTCAAGATTAGATCGTTACTTGAATTTGAAGAGATATTCTCTTTAGAAAAATGGGAACTTACCTTTATTGTTAATGAAAAGAAAATCGAAGAAGATTTTTCCAGAAATCAACTCTATTATCACATGCAACTTTACTTTGCTAACGGTGGCGGTAAATGTTATGTGATTTCTTTAGGTCAAAAACCAGACAATCCGTCAAAGGACGATTTCATCGACGCGCTGGCCGTCCTGGCAAAGGAAGATGAGCCTACTTTGATCGTAATGCCGGAGGCCACCGAGCTAAATTTTCAGGGCACCATGGATGTTTATCAGGCAGCGCTAGCCCAGGCCGCGAACTTGATGGACCGGTTTGTAATCCTGGATGTTCCGGATTCAGAAAATGCTGTAAGGGATTTCCGGAATGGAATCGGCATGAATAATCTCCGGTATGGAGCGGCGTACTACCCGTATTTAAATACATCGATAAGCAAATATGCGTTGGTCAACGACGACGATATTGAATTCAAGAATGCAACTACACCAGCTCCTGCTGGAGATGGTCCCGCTCCAAGAAGTCTTAAGAATTCGAACATCGGTTCAGGCCACCTCGAACGTCAGATAATGATTAAGTCTATCAAAGATCAAACGTTAACCTTACCACCGAGTGCAGCTATCGCAGGCGTCTACTGTACTGTTGACTCAACTCGCGGTGTTTGGAAAGCACCCGCTAATGTCAGCCTGAATCTTGTGAGCAGCTGCGTCACCAAAATCTCTCACGAGGAACAGGCTGAACTCAATATTCATACCGAAGGAGGGAAATCTATTAATGCCATCCGGGCATTTACTGATCAGGGTGTGCTCGTCTGGGGTGCGCGTACATTGGCCGGTAACGACAATGAATGGCGTTACGTGAACGTGCGCAGATTCTACAACTTTGTAGAGGAGTCTGTCAAAAAAGCAGCGCAGCAATTCGTCTTCGAACCAAATGATGCTAACACGTGGGTAAGGGTAAGCACGATGATCGAAAATTTTCTAAGCAACTTATGGCGTCAGGGTGCGTTGGCAGGAGCCACAACTCAGGAAGCGTTTTTTGTCAAGATTGGACTCGATGTCACCATCACACGCGACGACTTGTTAAATGGTATCATGAATGTGGAAATCGGTTTGGCAGTAGTAAGACCTGCTGAATTCATTGTGTTAAGATTTTCACAAAAAATGCAAGAATCCTAGTTAATCATAATCCATTCAATTCTAAATATTAAAACATTATGGCAAATGAATATCCTATTCCCAAATTTCACTTCCAGGTGGAGTGGGGAGCATCTAAGATTGGTTTTACAGAAGTCAGCGGACTTGATGTCGAACGGGAAGTAATCGAGTACCGCGACGGCTCCAGCAAAGAGTACTCAAAACTCAAAATGCCTGGCTTGGCCAAGTATAGTAACATCACCTTGAAACGAGGGTCATTCAAGAAAGATAATGACTTTTACAAATGGTGGGTTTCCAACAAATTGGAAACCGTTGATCGAAGAGACATCACCATTAGTCTTTTAAATGAAGAACATACGCCGATCATAACGTGGAAAGTGAAAAACGCATGGCCTTCCAAGATTCAACCAACCGATTTAAAGGCCGACGATAATAGCATTGCCATCGAAACCATGGAGATCGTTCACGAAGGATTGACGATAGACAATGGCTAATTATTATCCGCCGCCCGGGTTTCACTTCGTAGTAAAGTTTGAAAAATTTTCCGACGAATCCGATACCCGTTTTCAGGAGGTAACAGGACTGTCAGTTACCATGAATACCGAAGACTTCAATGAAGGAGGTGAGAATCGCTTTACACACAAATTGCCGAAAAAGACTTCCTATGACAATTTGGTATTGAAACGCGGCATAATAAAAAATTCCAAGATCACCAATTGGTGCAGAGAGGCAATTGAAAATCTGAACTTCGATCCACAAAACCTTTTAGTAAGTCTCCTCAATGAAGAACACAATGAGCTTTGTTCGTGGAACGTCGTTCATGCCTATCCGGTAAAGTGGTCGTTCGCGGGATTGAATGCCGAAAGCAGCGAACTGCTCATCGAAAGTATGGAGCTTAACTATCACTACTTTACAGTTAAGAATTTATAACGAACTGGCTATGCCTATTGAAATCAAAGAACTAATCATTCGTGCTTCGGTTCGCGACGAGTCCGAAAAAACCAATGGAAAAACAGCACCGACAGGCGGATCAAACCAGGGGGATGCAGCGAGGGACGAGCAAATAATAAATCGATGTGTCGAGCAGGTTATCGAAATCCTGAAGATTAAAAACGAGCGATAATGGCAGAAGGTAACCTCAGCAAACTTCAAATCATCTCCTATAAAGACGATCGTTTTCAGGAGCAGGATCAAACTATTTCCGTTCCTGTCAATCCTGATAAATATTCCCGGTCAATAAAAGTGGAGTACAATCAAGAGCAAGAACAGGGCACACAGGGCAATAATCCCCCTTTTAATCGCACCCCTCCTGAAGAACTTCAATTCGAATTTCTATTCGACGGCACCGGTGTCGTTCCGGGTTCGAAGGATATTCAAAAAGGTATTGAAGAATTTAAGAAAACGGTTTACAAAATTGAAGGTGATATCCACCGACCGAACTTTTTGAAACTGATTTGGGGAGACCTCTCATTCAATTGCGTGTTAAAGGAGCTGAAGATCGACTACACGCTTTTCAAGCCCGATGGCACCCCATTAAGAGCGATGATCAATGCTACGTTTATGCAGGTGGTGGATGAAAAGAGAAGGTCAGCTGAGCAGGGAAAAAATTCTCCCGATCTCACGCACATACGTTATGTGAAAGAAGGAGATACTCTTCCCTATATGAGTTACAAAATATACGGCGACCCCTCCTTATATGTTCAAGTGGCGAAGTACAACGGGTTGAAAAACTTTCGCAGCATCCGACCGAACATGAGAATCGTTTTTCCACCAATCGATAAAACCGCCAAATGAAAAATGTCGTCAGCTATACCTTGCGATCTGATGGGGAAGAGTTTAAAGAAAGCTTCAAGGTAAAAAGCATTGTCGTTATCAATGAGGCAAATAGAATTCCACGGGCCGACATCCTCTTGCTTGATGGCGATGTCAGCAAGCAGGATTTTGTCATTAGCAACCAGGACTTTTTCAAACCTGGTAAGAAAATAGAAATTGATCTGGGGTTTGAATCCAAAGTGGAGAATGTGTTCAAAGGGATCGTGGTAAAAATGTCAATCAAGATTCGCGAGTCGAATGCTTCATACCTGGAAATTGTTTGCAAACATCCTGTTGTAAAGCTCACCACTAAAAAGAAGAATCATTTCTTCTTCGATGTAAACGACAAAGATGCGGTTACCCAATTACTCCAGGAGGCAAATGTGTCGAACAGCGTAGAAGGTATGTCAGATTTTACCCATACTCAACTGGTGCAGTATGAAAGCACAGACTGGGATTTCATCATGTCCCGGGTCGAATCCAATGGAAATCTGATATTGTTTGATAGCGAAAAGCTAACGGTAAGACCACCCGCAATGGATGGAGAGGCAGTCAAGTGCGAGTATGGTATGAATGTAATTAGCTTCGATGCCATCATGGATAGCGAAAGTCAATTTTCGGAAGTGGAAAGTAAATCGTGGTCGTCCGCAGATCAGGAAATTGTCTCCACGCAGGTGAACGTTGACTTCAAGAATGAAATTGGAAATATTTCCTCTAAACAACTGGCGGACGTTCTCAACCCGGATGCATACCTGCTTCAACACACAGCGAGTCTACCCATGGAGGAGCTTACGCAATGGGCAAAAGCTAAAGCCCGCAGAAATGAACTTTCAAAAGTAGTAGGAAATGTAAACATTAGAGGCAACGCCTCATTATATGCTGGAAGGATCATCGAGCTATCTGGGTTCGGTGATCGCTTTTCCGGAAAAGCTTACGTAACCGGAATACGACACGAAATGACTCAGGGAAATTGGAATACGCATGTTCAATTCGGGTTGCCCTCTAACTGGTTTTCTCAACAACAAAATTTTAATCCGCTTCCTGCCGGTGGAATGCTCCCAGCAGTAAATGGATTGCAGATTGGCGTGGTCACACAACTTGAACAAGACCCGGAAAACGAATTCCGGATCAAAGTCCGCATTCCTATTATCAGCAACGACGGCGATGGTATCTGGGCTCAGCAGGCAAAGAGCTACGCAGGGCGTGACTATGGAATGTGCTTTGCGCCAGAGATTGGAGATGAAGTAATTGTTGCTTTTCTAAATGATGACCCCAGAAAGCCAGTGATATTAGGTGTATTGCATAGCAGTGGAAAATCTTCTCCAATGCAATTGGCTGATGATAATTTTCAAAAAGGAATTATCTCGAAAAGCGGTCTGAAAATTCTATGGGATGATGAAAAAAAAATAATCAGCATTACGACGCCAGGGGGTCAGCAGATTAAGCTGGATGACGAAGGCAAGAAGATCCTGCTCGAGGATTCCAATCAGAATAAAATAGAAATGAACGATCAGGGAATAACACTGAAGAGCTCAAAAGACTTAAAGCTAAGTGCCATGAAAAACCTGGACGTTGACGGCCTTAATGTGCAGTGCAAAGCCACTGGGAAATTTGCCGCTGAAGGAAATGCAGGAGCAGAAGTAAAATCCAGCGCGATCGCCGTGTTGAAAGGATCATTGGTTCAAATTAATTAATTGAAAATGCCACCAGCTGCAAGACTAGGAGATATTACTACACACGGTGGTACCATAACGGGTCCGGGCGTTAGCAACGTGTTGATCGGGGGACAGCCTGCTGCTGTCGTTCTGGATCTGCACACCTGTGTCTTGCCTCCTGTATCACATCAACCAACCGTCAGCCCGTTTCCCATGGGAAGCATGACTGTTTTGATCGGTGGCCGTCCGGCGATTAGAGTCGGAGATATTTGTATTTGCGGCGCAAGTGCCGCCATAGGAAGTCCAACGGTAATGATAGGATAAATATGAGCAAGGAAGAAAAAAGCTTTTTGGGACAGGGATGGGCATTTCCCCCAGGATTTTCGCGGAGTACGGGAACATCCATCTTAGTCCGTGAAGATGAAGACATCCAGCAGTCGCTGATCATACTGCTTTCCACGCGGTTGGGCGAGCGCATCATGCAACCCCAATACGGATGCAACCTTCATCATGTGGTATTTGAGAAAGCTGACAAGTCTACCATAACTTTTTTGCGCGATTCAATTGAATCCGCCATTTTATATCATGAGCCCAGGATTAAAGTTTTGGAAATCCGCACCAGGCTCGAAGGTGATCAATCGGACCGAATCTTTATTGACATCGTCTATTTGATCCGCGCCACCAATACCAGATCCAATTTAGTTTATCCGTTCTCGCTCACTGAAGCCACGGATTTATATTTCAGTTAGTATGAGCAAAGGAACCAGTCAAAAGGAAAGAGGACTTCCTGCTTTAAATGCAGAACATTTCAAAGTTGACGATCGAAACATCGACGACTTGCTGAAAGAAGCTCAACAATTGGCTAAAGCCTTAAAATTCCCACAAAATGCCAGGGA
>CAMLER010000111.1 GCA_946478915.1 uncultured Chryseolinea sp. | reverse complement strand
TCGGCAAATCGATATGCTCGTCGGAAAGCCATCAAAGCAGAATCAAGCTGGTTCTGATCATTGTAAATTAGAGCATAGCCATTGTAACAATTGATGCGCGTGCGAACGTCCACCGAATCTTTTCCCAGCTCAAGCGTTTTTCCATAATACATTTTGGCTTCTTCCAGATTTTTTGCCTTGTGATGGATCATGGCTATCTCGAAATAACTCATAGCCTGGGCGAACTTTTTGTTCTTTGCTTTGTAAAACTCCGCGCTCTCCATGAAGTATGTCAACGCTGCATCCATTCGCCCATCGCCAAATACTGTCAGTGCCCAGTTATAAACCGATGGCAACAAAGACTCAGCAAAAGGTTTGCTTCTCGCGATCGTGAGAAGAGCCATAACTTCCGTTTCAGTATATGGCGCTACGTTCCCGGATTTGTATTCGACAATGAAATCATTGAAACGCGAGTTAAATTCCGCTGGTGATTGGCTTCTTTCAAGCTGTTCAATGTAGTAGTTGATGCTGAGGTCAGTAGCAGAAACCGGGGAAGTACATAAAATGGAACACAACGTTAAGGCAAAAATAGAAGCCCATTCTTTCCATGCAGGGAACCGAAAGATCATTCTGGATATTTACTCAAAACTAGGATTTCTCATCACCCGATTGCTTCAATAAGTCTTCATGATCTAGCATTTGCATGGTTTTTCCTGTTATATAAAACTTTTTTATTTAGCCTGGCGATCGTTGGTATCCTCGTGATCTTTTTGACAAGTCCCAGGTCCTAAGAAGTCCTTTTTCAATCGATACAACACGGCAACTATGAAGTACAATCTGAACACTTAATCTAACTGCAAGAAATGTTCGTCTTCGCGGCTGAAAATAAGCCTTAGAAAAGATGTAATAAAAACGGAATTGGGTCAGGGTACTGCGATTTTTTTAAGGATGACTTTCAATGCATTACATAAATCATCAAACTGTGCGTGCTTTTTCACAACATCGTGTGCACCCAGTTTCTTATAGTCATCTTCGTCGCGCGGAACAATGGCGGTTGAATAGATAATGATTGGAATCTGACTCCATTTATAATTCTTTTTGATTTGAACCAGAAGCTCGCGACCGCTCATGCGCGGCATATTAATATCAAGAAAGATAATATCAGGTGCAGGCCCTGACCGAAGCAGTTTAAGGGCTGTCAACCCGTCGTTTGCCGTGAAGCATTGGGCTTCCGGATTTACGAGCTTCAAGGCTTCGCCAAAAAAATCAGTGTCGTCCGGATCGTCGTCGATGCAAAGAACTACCATGCCGTCATAAAATAGTATGAATAATTAATTTAGGTGCCATTATTCCAGGATGAGGCCTGCAGCGTAGTTCCTATTATTCCGGCGAATTGTCTGTTGTGCCCAGCTATTCTTGCCACGGACATCAGATAACAGGTCAGCCCAAATCAAGGTACATAATTTTAAATTATCCAAAGCATTGCACTAAAAATCAGCTGTTGAAAGTCCGTTTACTCAAGGTTTGTCAGTATCCCAATAAAAAAAATCATGGCTGGTTTTGCTGCTGACACAAGGGTGTCACTGGGGTATAAGACCTTTGGATACTCTGGCAAACATGAATAGAAATTTTATTTTGATTCTTGGAATAATCGTGGGACTACTCACAATTTTGGTGTTCTTTCGGTCAAATGTTGATCGAAAGACTTTTCGTGATGCATTTCCCCTCCATTCCATCCACAAATCCAACCCGATCGCTGTGCGTTAGTTCTCAAGCGGCTATTTTCCAATGAATGATTCCCGATTTTCACTACGCGTTAAACTAAAAAATGTAGTCGGGCGTTGTGCCTAACATGAAGAGACTGGCCATCTTAGCTTTCGCAAGCATATTGTGGGGTTGCAACGGTGTAAATCCATTAAAAAACGCTGCCCTGAAATCCTTTCCCTATGAAAATTATGTACAGTCGCTTCAACGGGCTGACCTTGATAAATCTGCCATGGCACGCCAATGGTTACAGGCTGGCAACGATGCATTAACCGATTCCACGCAAATGGAATTGCCGTTCGCCGAATCCGGTTATTTTCTTGCTAGTCAGCCGGCTGCCAGGTCATATCGATTTGAGGCACGCAGGGGCCAGGTATTGACAGTTGAAGGAAACAGAATCGGAAGGGACGCTTCCCGCCTTTTTCTGGATCTCTTTATGTTGAAAAAAGATGGTTGGCGGCCCGTAGCCCATGGCGACTCTACCCTAAGCGTTACATATGAATTTGACTCGGACGCCCAATGTATTGTCAGACTGCAACCGGAGTTGCTAGTTACTACGAATTACTCTATTTCGATTTCATTAACGCCGGTTCTCCTCAATCCGGTTTCCGGGGCAACGAACAAATCCATTAAAAGCTTTTACGGAGACTCGCGCGATGGTGGTAAACGAACGCACGAAGGCGTCGATATTTTTGCGCCGAAAGGCACTCCGGTGGTAGCCCCAACACCTGGAATGGTTACCAGGGTAGGCACGGGAAAACTCGGCGGAAATGTCATTTGGATGCGGGATCAAAAGAGAGGTCATTCCTATTACTTCGCTCATCTGGATAAACAGTTAGTTATGGCTGGAACAGTAGTCAAAAAAGGGGATACCCTCGGAACGGTGGGTAACACTGGAAACGCCCGACGAACGCCGCCTCATCTTCACTTTGGTATCTACCAGCACGCTAGTTTTGATCCAGTTCATTTTATTCAAACGTTAGGTGATCGGGTTGAGGCTACACCCTGGGATACTACGATCAGGGAATTTGACTATAAGGTCGCTGCTAAGAAAATACCTCTGAAATCTGGTCCGGGTCAGCGGTACAACGACATCACTATGTTAACAAAGGAAACCTATCTGCAAATTGTGGCACTCAGCGACAGCTGGTATCGCGTACATCTTCCAGACGGCCGCAAGGGATTTGTTGCCAAGACAAAAATTTTGCCCATAACACGCGGAACCAACCTGCAGATTAAGGATTCAGCTACGGTGTTGTCGAAAGCCGGTGATGACGCCATTCCGCTGCAACATCTTGAATCAGGAACCGTCGAATTGCTTGCAACTTTTGAAAAATTTAAATTCGTGCGTACGCAGAAGGGCATTATCGGCTGGCTAAATATCTAACAATAATCTTTCCTCAATTCTCGGTCATCTGCCCTTTAAATTGTTGATGTTGACATATTCCCAAATGGTTGTTCTTGATTTTGGTAGAAAGAGTCGACATTCCACGTTCATTCTTATATGTGTTTCGAATGAAACGGTCAATTCAATATTGGTAAGTCAGCTCAAGGTGTATATTTGGACCTGTTTAGGCGCCCAGATATCCTCGTCTAAACAAATGAATCAAATACTACCTCGTTCCTATGAAAAGATCGTTTTCGTTTCTATTCTTTTTTGTGTGCATTACGCACACTATTTTATCTCAAACTATTCCGCTCGCCGAGCATCCAAGACCTGACTTCGAAAGAGCGCAATGGAAAAATCTAAACGGCGTATGGCAATTCGAATTCGATTCATTAGATCAGGGCCTCGATAAGAATTGGTCGGAAGGAAAATCGTCATTCTCCAGGCAAATTACAGTACCATTTCCGTGGGGTTCAAAATTATCCGGCGTTGACGACAAGTCTGATATCGCCTGGTATCAACGGGAAATAACTATTCCCACAGAATGGAAAAATAAGCGGACTTTTCTTACCATTGGAGCGTCCGACTGGGAAACAACTGTATGGCTGGACGGAAATTTACTGGGGAAACATCAGGGTGGCTATACACCATTCTCTTTTGAACTGACACCTTATTTGAAGTATGGTCAACCCCAGAAAATTGTTATTCGCGTTGACGACAAACGCCGCGAATTCACTTTGTATGGCAAACAAGGTTATGGAAATGCCAGGGGAATATGGCAAACGGTTTACGTGGAGGCGAGGGGGAAGAATTATATCGACGCCATCCATTTTCGGCCAGATATCGACAAATCGAATGCGGTTGCAACCGTTTATCTTCCCGAAGAAACCGATGTTGACACGAAGGTGACCCTGACAATCAAAACGGCTGGCGAACCCATTGTTGCCGAATTAAATATTCGAAAAGGAAATTATAAAGCGGATACAACGGTATCAATACCGGCTGCGAAACTATGGTCTTTGGAAGATCCATATTTATACGAGGTTGAGGCGAAACTCGGTGACGACGTATTGAAGACTTATTTTGGGATGCGGAAGATATCTGTTGTAAATCTGCCTGGCACCGATTATCCATACATCGCGTTAAACAACAAACCGGTCTATCTTCAATTAGCGCTCGATCAATCTTACCACCCGGACGGTTACTATACCTTTCCTGACGACGCTTTTATGAAAAGAGAAATCGAATTAGCGAAATCAATTGGATTGAATGGAATTCGTCCACACATCAAAGTAGAAATTCCCAGAAAATTATATTGGGCAGATAAACTTGGCGTACTCGTTATGGCTGATCTTCCAAATAGTTGGGGTGAGCCCGACGCGCGAATGCAACACGAAGCCGAAGAAACACTAAGGGGGATGATAAGAAGAGACTTCAATCATCCAGCGATATTTTCCTGGATACTTTTCAATGAAACCTGGGGGCTTCGAACCAAAGTTCAAGAAGGGGAAAAAACCGTGAACAAATATCTCCCGGAAACCCAACAATGGGTAGCATCCATGTATTATCTGGCTAAGTCCCTGGACCCTACGCGACTGGCGGAGGATAACTCGATCTGCTGCGGTGCAGGCCATACCCAAACGGATATTAATTCTTTTCACGACTACCTGCCTGGCTGGGAATGGGAGTCTCACCTAAAAATGCTTACTGACAGCTCGTATGCGGGAAGCCCCTTTCAATTCGAGCCAGGCTTTGCACAGGGAAAGCAGCCCAAAATAAATTCTGAATGTGGTAACGTATGGGGTTATGAAGGCAGTACCGGCGATGTGGACTGGAGTTGGGACTATCACAGAATGATAAACACATTCCGCAAGTATCCCGAAATAGCTGGATGGCTTTACACAGAACACCACGACGTAATCAACGAGTGGAATGGATATTGGCGTTTCGACCGGACTAATAAAATTACGGGAATGGAACAAATAGTGCCTGGAATGAAATTAAATGATTTGCATGCTCCCGTTTTTATATCTACAGGCAATGAAATATGTAAGACGGTAAGGGGTGGAGACAAGGTAGCCGTACCGTTATTTCTTTCCTCGATGACGGATACAAACTACGGGGCTAATCTTACATTAACGTACGAAATTTCATTTGCTAATGCTATTGGTGAAACCCGTTCGCTGGGCAAGCAATCACAATCCATTGACTACAAACCGTACATTCAAAAAGCCTTGACTCCTCTTGATATAACTGCACCGAACCAAGCAGGATTAGCATTGGTCACCCTGCAAATTGCAGATCAAAAGGGAACCGTCTTGAACCGGAATTTCATGCATCTTGAAATTGAGTCAGAGGAGAGTTTACCAAAGGCGAATATCGTATCGGTAGAACCGGATGCCTTTTCCAGTGCAAGCTTTTCAAAGAAACAATGGAATGTGCTGGACGGGTTAAAAGTTAATGGCGCTGGTGATGGATATTTTGAATATTCTATAGCGCTTGACAAAAATCTGAACGTAAACTCCGTAAAGGAAGCATACTTTCTTATAGAGATGTCAGCTAAGGAATTATTTGTGAAGGACCAGGTGGAAAGCAAGGAGAGAACTGATCTTAATTATATGTTAGGTGCGAAGGCGTCGCCAAGCGGCAATCCGAATTCGTATCCAATGACAGATGAGACAATGTTTCCTTCGAAAATCGAAGTATCTATAAACGGCGAAAAGACACTGAACGCAACTTTGCCCGACGATCCGGCAGACCACCGCGGCGTTTTGTCCTGGCACCATCAGTTAACCGATAAAAAATTAAGGGAAGCTGGCTCCTACGGCTATCTTACGAAAGTACCTGTATCAAAAAAACAGTTAAAAAGTGCTGTGGAGAATGGCAAGTTAGTGGTCCGTATTAAAACGGTTGGAGAAGGTGGTATTGCAGTATATGGAAAATCCTTCGGACGATATCCGCTGGATCCGTCATTAGTAATGAAGATGAGGTAAAAGCATGAAAGTCTCCGGGTTTACCTTCGTTCGAAATGCGGTGTTGTATGATTACCCCGTTGTTGAAGCGATTCAATCTATACTACCTGTATGCGACGAGGTAGTCGTCGCCGTTGGTAAGTCAGACGACGGCACGCTTGAAATGATCAAGAGTATCCCATCCACTAAAATTCGGATCATAGAGACCGTATGGGACGATAGCCTGAGAGTAGGTGGCCGAATTCTGGCTGTCGAGACTGATAAGGCATTCCATGCAATAGATCCTAAGGCCGATTGGGCTTTCTATATTCAGGGAGATGAGGTTGTACACGAAAAATACCTCGATACTATCCGGAATGAAATGGAGGCGAACAGGGACAATAACGACATAGATGGTCTTCTTTTTAAATACCATCATTTTTATGGATCGTACGATTTTATAGCCATGTCATCGCGTTGGTATAGAAGAGAGATCCGTATCATAAAAAATAACAAGGACATATTTTCGTACAAAGACGCTCAAGGATTCCGAAAGAAGCCAAACGATAAATTGAGAGTAAAGCTTATCGATGCATACATCCACCATTACGGCCATGTACGGGAACCTCAGGCAATGCAGCGAAAGCATCAATCTACAAATCGCTTCTGGCACAATGATCGTTGGATCGAAAAAAATATTGAAGTCAGAGACGAGTTCGATTATGCAAACTACGAGCCGCTTGATCACTTCCGCGAAACTCACCCCAGCGTCATGGAAAAAAGAATTAAGGAAATGAACTGGAGTTTTTCATACGACGTGTCCAAAAGACAATTTGAGTTTAAGGACCGGATCAAAAATTTCTTTGAAAGATTAATCGGATGGAGACCAGGTGAGTATCGGAATTATAGGAGGGTACGGTGATTCGCGGGTGCTTATGGGGATTAAGGAATAAGGGTATAAGGTATAAGCTATGTCCTTACTAATAACAATTAACTATTAACTACCTCCTAACTCTCCACCCCGGCCCTTCCCAATTTTCTCAAGTGAACCAGGTGACTGGCGACGGCTTTAAACATCGACGTGTACTCATTATACACAATATTTGATTCATGACAAGCCACCTTCACCATCCTACTGATCGCCGGGTAATGGATATGACTGATCCGAGGGAATAAGTGATGCTCAATCTGAAAATTTAAGCCGCCGAGTAACCAATGCAATGTTTTACTGGAGGTAGCGAAGTTGGCGGTGGAATGAATTTGATGCAACGCCCACTCCTGTCTTTCAGATGTTTCATCTAACCCGACGACGTGAAATTCCGTTCCTTCAATTACATGCGCGAGTTGGAATACGATGCTTATAATCAGACCGCACGTGAATGTGATGACAAGAAAACCAATCAGCCATGAGAGCCAACCTACAACGATGATTGGAACAACCATATAAGCACCTACAAACATTAGCTTCGTAAACCAGAAAATTACATGCTCTTTGATTGACAACCGCTTCCGTTGATTATTCGGCGAAACTTTGCCACTGCAATATTTTTGAAAGTCCTCGTAAAAGACCCAAGCCAGATATGAGATACCATAAAGCAGTATCCAATATACGTGCTGGAACCGGTGATACTTGCGCCACGGTTGGGCTGCATGCAATCTCATCAATGGTTTAACGTCGATATCGGAGTCCATGCCCTCGATATTGGTATAGGTGTGATGGTTGATGTTGTGCTTGATTTTCCAGTAGTGTGTGTTGCCACCCAACACATTTAAGAAATATGCCGAGACATTATTGATCCAGCGGTATCTTGAAAATGTTTGGTGTCCGCCTTCGTGCATTACATTAAATCCGATTACCGCCAGGTTTAAGCCCAGAACAACACACAATAGTATCGAAACCACAGCAGGCGGAGTAAAAAATACCAGAACCGTATAGAGCCCTATCGCAGAAAAAACCTGCAATAACCCTTTCAGATAAAGTTTTTCATTACCTGCAGGATGCAGTTGTCTCTGTACAAAGTATGCGTCTACTTTTTCTTTCAAGTTCTTGAAAAAACTGCTCTTTCCGGTATCGAAGGTATATTTAAGCATTGTGGATTTATAGTTAAGTAACATCAATTGACCCGATTCGTTCGGTTTAAACGAATTTATCGCGGCTTATTGCCCATACGCGGTTTTTAGGGCCATAATTTATCCTTTTTTATTATTGGCGACGTGGGGCAAGATAAAAGAGCCATATTTACAAGTATTTCGTATTCTTCTCAACGCTACTATCGATATGCCCGTTATCGTTGGCAGGAACATCTAGGCTTACCGTTGTATTTTCGCTAATTCTCCTCTTACTGCCAGCCGATGAAAACTGTCATAATTGCCATTTTAATTCTCACTTTCATCATTGTTATTGGAATATTCTTAACGGACTTCTTTGCTAAACGAAATTTCAGAAAATTTATCTCTAGAAAGTATAATGCTGTTAGCAACCTGAATCAGAAGCTCATTAAAGGCCATGCAATTTCGGAAGAGGACATCTTAGAGCTTGTAACTCAACCAGGGCTCAGGCAAGCGGTCCATCAATTGCTCCATTCTTACGGACGGGAGGAACTGTTCCCGGCAGCCTATGACACGTGTGAGAGCGCCTCAGAATCATACCTCGTCACCTGGCTGGACTTCCCTACTGAACTTGGCCAGGCGCCCGATGAAATCAAATTCTTAACTACCGTTCTAATCGGTTCGGATGACCTTTATTATGTTTTCCAGTACCGCTCCCAACGACCGCGATGGGCTGGGAAACTTGGTTGGATGATTGGGGTTGTCGGGCCGTACTCGTCTGCCAGCTCTCCGTATGCTGTTCCGAACAGAATCTATAGCAGATTCAATACGCTTGGAACCATATCACCGGAGGAAGAAGTCAAATGGGTGCATAGTAACATAAATCAGCACTAGTCCGAAGTTAATGAGCTGCAATTGCTCCGTATTAATTAAATTGATGTACGTAATCCTTCTTTGTCATGTTCTAAGGTTCAGAAAAAAGGTATAAGCTCCCTGGATTTATCAGAAAACCATAATTGAGAAAGCAATATGAACATGACAAGGTAGAACTAATGGAAACACTAAGTCTTTTATTCACCATTAATTAATTGAATCAACGGTATGCCTGGCCGACGATCATTCATAAAAAAATCTTTGAGCATCGCGCCTTTGACGCTTGCATCATTTTCAGCAAAAGCGATGGCTGAAGATCTTGGAGATGCATTATACACCTTGAACCATAAACAGCCCGATCTTGTGATCAATGATGACGAACTTTGGGCCCGCGTCGCGCAGGCCTTTACGGTGTCACCCACGATTCTCAATCTCAACAATGGAGGTGTTAGTCCACAACCGAAAATTGTACAAGATGCTGTCGATCGGTATTATCATCTTAGCAACGAAGCACCAACTTATTATATGTGGCAGATCCTGGACAAAGGAAGGGAGCCACTTCGAAAAAAATTAGCTGACCTGGCCGGGGTATTGCCGGATGAAATTGCAATGAACCGAAACACGACAGAGGCGCTTGCTACGGTAACCTGGGGATTAACCCTAAAACAAGGCGATGAAGTTGTGATGTCGCGACAAGATTACCCGAACATGATACACGCGTGGAAACAAAAAGAACTGCGCGAAGGGATTGTGATCAAATGGATCAACTTTAATCTTCCGATTGAAAACGATGACGAATTCATACGGGCATTTGTCGAAAGTACCAACAGTAAGACACGGATTTGGCACATCACGCATATGATCAACTGGACGGGTCAGATCTTGCCCGTTAAAAAACTTTGTGAGGAAGCCCGGCGAAGAAACATCATCTCAATTGTGGATGGCTCGCATACTTTCGCTCACTTAGATTTTAAAATCTCAGATTTTAACCCTGACTACTTTGGCACAAGTCTTCACAAATGGTTGTGCGCTCCTTTCGGAACGGGTATGCTATACGTTAAGAAAGAAAACATCCCTGGTCTTTGGCCCCTATTTCCTAATGACAAACCACAAAGCGGTGACATAAGGAAATTTGAAGCCCTGGGAACGAGATCCTTCGCAATTGAACAAGCCGTAGGACAGGCAGCCGAGTTTCATCTTGCCATTGGGAGCAAACGAAAACAGGAGCGTTTGCATTATTTAAAAAACTATTGGTGTGAAAAATTGATGAAACATTCGCGGATTAAGTTGAACGTCTCTTTAAAACCGGAATACGCATGCGCCCTTGGCAACTTTTCAATCGAAGGGATTGAGCCCGTCGCTCTTTCAACAAAACTAATGACCGAATATCAAATCCATACTTCACCTATCGTTTGGGAAAATATCAAAGGAGTCAGGATAACGCCACACGTGTACACAACAACCCGCGATCTTGACCGATTTGTCGAAGCCGCATTAAAAATTGCAAATTCCTAATAAACCTTTTACGCTGACATCGAACGCTGGTAATTTGAAATATTGCTCCGCAAATCCAGCTCTCTCCTCTTCATCTCTTCCTGAGTAGCTTCTAGCTCCTCCATATTTTGACGCATTTCTTCTTCCTGAGCGCGCATCTCTTCA
>CAMLER010000110.1 GCA_946478915.1 uncultured Chryseolinea sp. | reverse complement strand
CAGATCTTTATGCGTAGCCGCAATGATTCGTACATCCAGTTTGATGACCGAGTTGCCACCGATTCGCGTCACTTCGCGTTCTTGTAAAACACGCAGCAATTTTGCCTGGAGGTTCGGGTCCATTTCACCAATCTCATCGAGAAAAATAGAGCCGCCTTCCGCTTCTTCAAACTTTCCGATGCGCCTTGTCAGCGCTCCGGTGAATGCTCCCTTTTCATGTCCGAATAGCTCACTTTCAATAAGATCACGCGGAATTGCAGCGATATTCACCGCCACGAATGGTTTATTTTTCCTTTTGGAGTTATAGTGTATTGCCTTGGCAACCAATTCCTTACCGGTACCGGTTTCACCTGAAATACTAACTGATATATTAGTTTGAACAGCTTTTTCCAGCAGACCAAAAGTTCTCCGAATCGCTGGACTCGTACCGATAATACTTTTTTCAAACTCGTATTTCTCAGAGATTTCCTTTTTTAAATGATCGATCTCTTTGATAAGCGAAGACTTGTTGCGCGCATTATTAATAGAGTTGAGAAGTCGATCTTTTGTTTCATGATCTTTTGAGATGTAGTCATACGCACCTGACTTCAACAACTCTACGGCCGTATGAATTTTCTCCTGTGCCGAGACGATAATCACATTAATATTAGGATCGTGGCTCCGAATCTGACCCAACACCTTTTCCCCAGGTGCATCAGGCAACGAGTAGTCTAGGGTAATAATCGCAGGATTCTTATAAAGATTCGCAACGCAATCCTTACCCGTAGTATAGAATTCGACCTCATAGTCGGGGTTCAGCCCCAGCACATATTTTAAAAACTTAGTATAGGCCGGGTCGTCTTCAACTACAAATATTTTAACTGGATCCTTGTCGTACATGGGTTCGCTTACGGTTAGTGTGGCTTTACACAACACTAATAACCGGATATTTAAAGGTTGAAAAAATGCAATTCGTCCGAATATCTATCATCGTATATATATAGGGTCAAAATGGAGCAAAGAAAAGCCGGAAAAATCGGTCATTTGAATGAATCGATGCTTGTAAGTGGATATCATATATGATCAAGGAACTCGAAAGTCTTAACGAAACTGGGGTTGAGCTGATGCTAAAGGCGCCGGTTGTACTTTGTATCCTCATTGCTGGCGCAGATGGTACGATCGACAGGAGAGAAATTAAAGAAGCGATAAACGTAACGGTTAAGAAAAAAGATAAGACCATTCTGGATAATTATTTTAAGGAAGTCTCCCAGGATTTTGAAGATAAGCTGAAAATCCTTCTCCAAAATTATCCTTATCAATCCTCCCAGCGCAATCCCATTTTGATTCAGGAACTCAGCGAGTTAAATCCTATATTAAAGAAATTAGACAGATCGTTCTCCAAGCCTTTCTACGACATGCTGAAAGAACTCGCCCAAAAAATTGCTGGGTCGTCAGGTGGACTTTGGGGTATGATGTCTGTTGACTCCGAAGAAGCTAAATACATCCAGTTACCCATGCTGGATGATCCTTCAAAAATAATTCGTTAAAAGCACCTTTGAATGTAACAATTCGTTGCCTCGCATTCTTCATCTTTGCATCTGCATTTGGAATAATGAATGGCATCACACAACTCTATTTTTGGTAGCTCCGTCATTCCCTTCAGGGTCACATTTCTGATGTGGGCGACATTTTACATGGAATCACTAATCGGCTTGCCCTTTGTGGTCTTTGGTATCGAGCCCAGAACATTTCATGGTCTTATCGGAATATTTACCGCTCCACTCATTCATGGTGATATTCTTCACTTGATCTCCAATACAATTCCCATGTTATTCCTTGGGTCTGTGTTATTCTTTTTTTATGAAAGAATTGGCGGTGCAGTATTCTTTCGTGCATATTTCTGGACCAATATTCTGGTATGGCTGTTTGCGCGACCTGCAAATCATATTGGTGCCAGTGGAGTTGTTTACGCGCTGGCGTTCTTCCTTATTTTTTTTGGATTTTTCAGGCGTGACTTCTTATCGCTTTTTATTTCTACAATTATCTTAGTATTGTACGGTGGAGTTTTCTATGGTGTGCTGCCTAGTGACCCGCGGGTGTCCTGGGAATCTCATTTTGCCGGTGGTCTCGTGGGAATAGCTTCAGCAATAACCTTTAGCAAGGAGAAAAACGTAAACTGAATGGACGCTCAGGTAAAGAAAATACTAACTGAATTAAAGGCTGGAAAGTTTGCACCTGTATACTTTCTGCAGGGAGAAGAAACATTCTACATAGACCTGATTTCTGACTACATCGAGAGAAATGCACTTACAGAATCAGAGCGCAGCTTCAATCAGGTGGTGATGTACGGAAAAGATGTTACGATGGCGTCTATCCTTACAAATGCTCGAAGATTTCCGATGATGGCTGAGAGACAGGTCGTGATTGTAAAAGAAGCCCAGGATATTCCGGATCTCAACAAGGAAATAGGGGCAAAGTTACTGCTTGACTATCTTACCAAGCAGGTACCCAGCACCGTCCTTGTATTTTGCCACAAGCACAAGACACTCGACAAACGAAGGGAGCTCGGCAAAAAAATCGACCAATATGCCGTAATGCTCAACACAAAAAAATTGTACGAGAACCAACTGCCGGAATTCGTTTACGAATATATACACGACAAGAAAGTGACGATGGATCAGCAGGCAGTTCAGGTCTTGTGTGAATACGTAGGCAACGATCTTCATCGAATGGCGAACGAAATCGATAAGTTAACTATTTCGCTTCCAGACTCCGGATCAATCAGCGTAGATCAGGTTATGAACCAGGTTGGTGTCAGCAAAGAGTACAATGTTTTTGAATTGCAGAAAGCCATTCTACGTCGTGATCCTGTGCTGGCAAATAAGATTGTGAACTACTTTGAAAGCAATACGAAGAAGAACCCAATGATACCTGTTGTTGCCTTTCTTTATACATTCTTCAGCAAGCTTTTGGTAGCGGCGCAAGTTGCAGATAAGAGTGAAAAAGGATTGGCTAGTGAATTGAAGGTGAGTCCTTATGCATTGCGTGATTATACTTTGGCTTTACGTCAATTTCCTCTCCCAAAAATCATCGACAACCTGTCTTCAATAAAAGACGCCGATCTTAAATTGAAAGGAGTGAACACCGGCTCTGCAGACGAAGGTCAAATTTTTCGCGAGCTGGTTTGGCGCATCATGAATTAGCAGCACTTATTAATTAAGGAAGACAAATTTGGACAATTGCGAAATAGCGCCTTACCTTTAAGGCCATGCAATTTGGGCAGCGGAGAATTTTTTCAAAATATTTTTTTGGTTCATCATTTGCAATAATTTTTTTGCAACGCTGTTTTACTCACAAAACTTATCAACGATTAATGCCAAGGTATATTGCCGTTCTGATATGTCTTTCTTTTAGTGCAGGGCTATTTGCGCAGGACCAGTTGTCTCAAAACAATATTGAGCGACTCTATAGCAGAGGAACAGAATTGGTTGCTCACTCGAATTACGGCGCGGCGCGCGAGGTATTTTCTGATTTTCTGCGGCTGTCGTCGCCTACGGATTCAAGACGTGGAGAAGCTGAATATTATATTGCCTTCAGTGCGCTGAATCTGGGACATAATGACGGCGAAAAATTAATTGATGATTTTATCGATAATAATCCGTCTAGCCCTAAGGCGTCAACAGCCTACTATGATCTTGCTAACTTTTTTTATAGCCAGGGGAATTACACAAAGGCCTCCTCTTATTTTAGGAAGGTTAATTTTCCGGCACTGACCCAGAACCAGCAGAGCGAAGGTCATTTCAAATGGGGATATAGTTACTTCAACCAAAAGAAGCTTAATGAGGCGCTTGAACAATTTAATTTTGTAAAGAAGCAAAACAGTGCTTATGCGCCCGCCGCAAACTATTACGCCGGATTCGTTGAATATTCGAAAGGCCAGTTTGAAGATGCATTGATCGATTTGAAGAAAGCCGAGAGCAGTCCCTCTTATGCTAACGTTGTCCCAAATCTTATCGCCAACATCTACTATAAACAAGGACGGTATAACAGCTTGACCGAATATGCGGCATCAATCAAGGGGCGGAATGTAGCGAATGCAAGCGAGATAGCGATGCTAGTGGCTGATGCCGAGTATTATCAGGGTGACTTCAAACAGGCAATTGCATCCTACGAAAAGTATTTTGAAAAGAATTCTAAGGCAGAGCCCGGCCTGCTCTTTCGGGCGGGCTATGCGCATTATTCCGCGGGAAATACGGAGAAAGGAATTCAGTACCTTAGCAAGGCGGCAAGTGGAAAAGATTCGGTCAGCTATTATGCTTCATACTACCTGGGCATCCTTAATTTGAAACAAGGAAACAAACAAAACGCCCTTAATGCATTTAACCACGCAAAGAAAAATCCTGCCGACAAGTTGCTGGCAGAAGAAAGTTCGTTTCAATATGCAAAGGTTTCTTACGATGCGGGCAAGCCTGACCTCGCTATCGATGAGTTTGAGCGCTTTCTTCAATTATATCCTAACAGTAATCATGTGGTGGAGGTAAAAGAGTTGTTGGCGCAAGCTTATGTCAACGGTAACAACTTTAACAAAGCTATCGAGTATATCGAAGGGCTTCCTTCGCGAAACCAATACATCGATCAGGCTTATCAAAAGGCGACGTACCTTAAGGCGTCGGAACTCTTTAATAAGGAAGACTACCCTGGCGCTGTCGAATTTTATACAAAGTCATTGAAGTATCCCATCGATCCCACGTTTGTTGCCCTGGCCAGTTTTTGGAATGCAGAAGCGTATTCTATGGGTAAGAAATGGCAGGAAGCTATTGAAAATTATCAACGTGTCGTAAAAAGCTCCAACGCATCGGATGCAGATTTAATGCTCAAGACTCGCTATGGTTTGGGATACGCACATTACAACCTGAAGCAATATGATCAGGCACTTTTTAATTTCAAGGAGTTTTCAAACAGAGGAGATCAGAATTCACCAAACTATGCAGATGGTGTTATCCGTTTGGCTGATTGCTACTATGTAGATAAGCAGTATGACGAAGCCCTTAAGCAATACAACAGAGCAAAATCACTTCGTTCACCAGACAATGACTATATATTACTTCAATCAGGAGTAATCTTCGGATTGCAGCGCAAGTACACGCCTGCTCGTGGTCAATTCTCGGAGCTGATTAAGACGTATCCTAAATCCCAGTACCGTGACGATGCTATGTTTCAACGCGCACAGTTTGATATCGAACAAGGAAATTATCAGGCGGCAATTGAGGGATTAACTGAATTGATTCGCGAAGGTACCGCGACTCCCTTCTTGCCATACGCCCATATGCGTCGCGCCGCCTCGCATTTCAACTTGAAGCAATTTGATCAAACTATTTCTGATTATGGAACAGTTGTTCAGCGTTTTCCAAATCACCCGGCCGCAGAGCAAGCTTTAGTTCCATTGCAGGAGGCATTGAATGCAGCCAATCGATCGGGTGAATTTCAAAATTATCTCGCGCGATTTAAGAATGCTAACCCGGATAATAAGAGTCTGGAGGGATTGGAGTATGAAACCGCAAAGAACTTTTATTTCAATCAGGAATATCAAAAAGCGATAACAGGTCTTCAAACTTATCTGAGCAGCTATCCGCAGACTGCCAATAAACTCGAAGCACAGTATTATATAGCTGAGTCTTACTACCGTTTGGGTGATAACAATAAGGCGCTTCCGTTGTACAAGGAGCTAAGCAATAATCCTTCTTTTCAAATGGCCAACAGAACGGTGGCACGCGCAGGTGAGATAGAGTTTTCTCAGGGCAAGTATCAGGATGCAATCGCTTCATTTCACAGGGTAGAGAAAATGGCGGCGAACAAGAAGGATCAGTATAACGCGTGGTCGGGATTGATGGAATCATTTTATCTGACGGAAAAATACGATTCAGCTGATTATTATGCCCGAACTATTCTCGAACGCGGCGCGGTTAATGCGGGAGCGCAAAACAAAGCGTCGCTTTACCTTGGTAAGACCGCCATGTCGCGCGGTGATCTCGATGGTGCGAAGGATGAGTTTCTCAACACACTAAACTCCGCAAGGGATGAATATGGTGCAGAGGCAAAGTATCTTTTGGGGAAATTGTTGTATGAGCAAAAACAATACAATCAAAGCATTGAAACTTTGATCAGCCTCAATAATGATTTTAGCGAATATCAGGAGTGGGTTGGAAAGGCATTTCTACTGCTAGCCGACAACTATGTGGCGTTGAATAACTTCTTTCAGGCAAGAGGAACCTTACAGTCTCTGGTGGATGACTTTCCCTCTGATGTGGTCAAGGAAGCAGCACGTAAGAGAATTGTCGAGATCGATAAACTTCAAATGGAGCAGCAAAAAATACAAGAGGCTGACACGCTTGATACCATCGACACAACTGAAACCAATCGTTAATATTTTTTGCGATGCATACATCTGAAATTATGAGCCCGTGGTCGACAAAAAAAGTAATCAAGTTTTCTCTTTTGGGAATTTGCCTTTTTCTTACACTCGCTGCTAAGGCGCAAGAGCCCGCTAAGACTTGGACCGATGGTGAGATTGAAAATGTTGAGATAGAAATTGTAAAGGAACGAGAGATCACTTTACCAAGCGCTGAACGGAACTTTGAAAAAATTCCTCCAAGACCGTCCGAACCTATCAGGCCTCCCATTACTTATGATTTTAAACCCTTCAGCTTTAAAGCACCTCAGCTGAATCCGCAGATCAGACCATTGAAGTTGAAACAGGAAAGCCAGCGTAAAGTGTACGGAGGATTTTTGCGCGTTGGATATGGCAATTATGTTTCGCCTTTACTGGAGGCGTACTACAACACAACACGCGACAAGAATAAACTGGTCGGTGCTCATTTATATCACACGAGCTCGGACAAGGGTCCGGTTGACGACAGGAACTCAGGGAGCGGATCAACGGGTATCTCAATTTTCGGAAGAACCTTTACGAAGGGAATTTCTTTATCAGGCAATGCAGGATTCGAGAATCGCACAACCCATTTTTACGGATATCCGGAGGGAACTGAAGTCGACGCGTCATCAATAAAACAATCTTTCAATCTACTCAAGGCATCAGCAGCCTTATCAAACGCGACCAATACAGATCTATCATATAAGTTGGGAGCAGGCGTGAGCCACCTGTCGGACAAGTTCGATGCTAAAGAAACGGAGATAGACTTGAACTTCGCTGCAGATTACGAAATCAATGACGACTCAAGGATCAATCTGAAGGCCGATTACTTTCTCATCAGCCGAAAGGATGAGAATGTAGAAAAGAAGGCCCGAAGTTTATTTATTGTAGCACCATCGTTTTCCTTTTTACCAACTGAGGATTTAAAGGTCAGTGTCGGGTTTAAGACCGCTTTTGAAAATGACACCATCGATTCAAAGAGTGTTCATGTTTATCCAGACATAAAAGCATCATACCCCATCAGCCCAACGGTGGATGCGGTAGCATCCCTGAGCGGTGGAATAGAAAAGGTATCCTTGCAATCTCTGACCTATGAGAACATGTGGCTCGCCCCAAATGTGCCGATCTTTCATACCAACAAAACCCTTGATTTTAACGTTGGACTGAATGCAAAGCTGGGCAACAAAATTTCTGCGCATTCTGGGTTAGCTGTCGCCAATCTGAAAAACTGGTATTATTTTATCAACACGGATGCTGATCAGGCAAAGTTTACCACAGTCTACGATGGCGGAAGTGGAACAAAGCGGGCCAACTTGTACGGAGCTATAAGCTTCGTTCAATCGGAGGTTGCTAAGTTCATGTTAAGGGCTGACTTGTACCGATACTCCACTGCACGTATAGAGGAAGCGTGGCACCGTCCGACGTACAAGATTACGGCGAACGCATTTTACAATCTATACCAAAAGCTTCTATTCAACGTCGATATAATTGCACAAGGTGGTATGAAAGCGCAGGAGCCGATAACATTAAACACGGTAAAGCTGGACGCCGCTTTCGATCTGAATTTCAAGACAGAGTATTTGTTTTCAGAAAGCTTTTCCGCGTTCATTCAGCTAAACAACATTGCTTCGAGCAAGTACCCATTATTTCTTAACTACCCTGTTAGAGGATTTCAGGTTATGGGAGGGATTACGTGGAGTTTTTAGTAAGAAGTACTTCACTACCACTTACTACTTACCATTTACTTTCATCCTCAGGCGATGAAGTAGAGAGTCAAGGTACTCGAATAGTGTGAACAGCGGGATGGCATTTGTATCGGTGAAATTTTCGCGTAGCTTTGTATATTACCCTGTTCCTTAACCATTTAATAAACCAGAACATGGCTCGAAAGAAAAAGCAAACCAACGAACCGCCACCAGAGAACCTGGATAATACTGACGATACATTTGGACTTCCCGAAGTAGAATATCAACCGTTGCAGCGCGGTGAACCGGAGAGGATAGAGGAGCCGGTTGCGGAGACACCACCAGAGCCACCGGTGGAAGAAACGCCTGAGGTAGTCGTCGTAAATGAGGCTCCTCAGCATGAGCCAGAACCCGAACCAGTACCAGAGAGGGAAGAGCCTTCGCCTTTTGAGTTTAGAGAGGGCTCGACGCATGAGGATGTACACAGCAACGAGGATACTTCAGAGCGAGAAAGATATGGTGATGTCCATCAGCCGTACACTCCTAGTTATTCTTATCAAGACGAGACGCCTTCTCCCTGGCCAAAGATTTTAGGTATCCTTCTTGTATTGCTTTTGATTGGCGGCGGCCTTTGGTATTTTATGATGTTCCGTCCTGCCCAACAGGCAAAGGCAGAACAAGAAAGAAAGGAATTGGCTGCAATTCAGGAGGACGCACGAAGGAAAGAAGCAGAACGACAGGCTGCATTAAAGCAACAAGAAGAACAAAAAGTGGCCGAAGCGGCGCCACCGCCTAAGCCAGCGATTGGTACAATTGAAACACTATCAGGACGCTCGGGACGTTATTACGTCGTGATAGCCAGTTCGATTGATGGAGACCTGATTATGGATTATGCAAAAAGACTGAGTGCAAATGGTGTGAGCACCAAAATCATTCCGCCATTCGGTAAGTCCAGTTTCCACCGTCTCACTGTTGCCGAGGGCGATACCTATCAGACTACTCAGGCCACTGCTGATGAACTTAAAGGTGGAGATTATGGTGATAAGTTATGGGTCGTAAAATATTAATTGAGTTAAGGGTACAACATATTGAAACAACTATTTTTTAAACTAAATATTCTTCATGGTTTTTCTTCAAATTGTTACTGACACCGCTACGGTTGCCGATCCGTTGGCGGGCCAGTCTCTATCGGTTATTGATTTAGCAATTCAAGGCGGATTTATGATGGTACCCATTGCAATTTGTTGGGTAATTGCTATCTATCTTTTTATTGAAAGAATTCTTACGATTAATAGGGCAAATGTTGATCCCGCTGTTTTTATGGGCAAGGTAAAAGAGTTGGTGCTTCGCGGTGATATAAACGGCGCACGCCTGCTCTGCTCCCAGACGGATTCACCTGTATCGCGCATGATTGAGAAGGGAGTTTCGCGTATCGGAAGCCCTTTAAAAACGATTGAAGCATCCATAGAAAATTTAGCGAAGATCGAAGTGTTTAAGCTTGAAAAAAACCTTCCAACCCTTGCTACGATTGCCGGTGCGGCGCCGATGATGGGATTCCTTGGAACAGTAATTGGTATGGTGGAAGCATTTATCGCGATTTCTCAGGAAGAAGGATCGGTGAGTCCGAAGCTTTTGTCCTCAGGTATTTACACTGCCATGATTACTACAGTGGCGGGGCTGGTTGTAGGTATTATGGCCTACCTGGCGTACAATTACCTGGTAACACGCGTTCAAAAGGTCATTCATAAAATGGAATACACCTCCATCGAATTTATCGACCTGCTTCAGGAACCGAGATAATCCTTGGGGTGTTTGATAGCATAGGACCTCAGCGTACCTAGACACTTAAACACTTAAACACTTAAACACCTAGCGTCAACACATAGAACTTCAACACCCCAACACCATGAACATTGGTTCAAAAAACAAGATCGATCCGAGTTTCAGCATGGCATCCATGACGGATTTGATTTTTCTGTTGCTGGTATTCTTCATGCTGACTTCATCATTTGTGACGCCATCGGGATTGCCGGTGAACCTTCCGAGCAGCAAATCGAGTACGATCGAAGTGCAAAAGATTTCCGTGACTGTCACAAAGGACTTGCGTTATTATGTTAACGACAAAAGAATTACTAAGGCCACCTTGGAAGGAGAACTGAAGAGCAGGCTGGCGGGAGCAAAGGGTTCTGTCGTTTTGCATATTGACAAAGATGTTCCATCCGAGCATCTGGTTTATGTTGCAGGTATAGCTACCGCGTTGGAAGCTAAAGTAGTAGTGGCTACAAAACCAAAATAAATGAGCGAGAGCGAACTGGAGAAACAAAACAAGAAAAAAGCAGCGCTGTATACTACAGTTATACAAGTAGTGCTTTTTGCTGTCTTGTTTTTTATGGTGGCATGGCGTGCACCGGACCCTCCTCTTCCGGAGTATGGTATCGAATTAAATTTTGGAATGGATGACCAGGGGAATGGTGATCTCCAGCCCGAGACCGCTGTGGGAAATCGCGGTCAATCGGAAACACCTCCTGAGGAGAGCCAACCGGAAGTACAGGAAGAAGTTCCTGTTGTGGAGGAGGAAGTAGAAGAAGAAGTTATACCCGTTGAGACAAAGCCGGTGGAGGAACAGGTAGTTTC
>CAMLER010000109.1 GCA_946478915.1 uncultured Chryseolinea sp. | reverse complement strand
CTCTGTAACGTCGCTAGGAACCGGGGAGCCGATTTCAGGGGCTTCGATATCTGCTGAGACCTTCAAATACTTCGATTACACCGACCAGTCAGGAAAGTATGCTCTCGAGCTTCCGCCGGGAAGATATCGCATCATCGTGAGGCATGTAGGCATGAAGACGGTATACCTCCGGTTACGGATCCTGTCGACAGGATTGTACAACATTAAGATGGAGGAAGGAACCACCGATCTTGACGAGGTTGTCATTTCATCCAGACCTATTGACAGCAACGTGAAACAGTCTTTGCCCGGGTTAGCAAAATTGAGTGTGCTTGAAATTAAGACGCTCCCCACATTCATGGGGGAAGTTGATATTCTTAAGAGTCTGCAGCTGTTACCAGGAGTTAGCAGCGTAGGAGAAGGGTCGGCCGGATTTAACGTAAGGGGAGGTCGTACCGATCAAAACCTGATACTTTTAAATGACGCGCCCCTGTTTAACACTTCGCATGCACTGGGCTTCGTATCGGCATTCAATCAAGATATTGTTAAGGACTTCGGCCTTTATAAGGGTAACGTTCCAGCTAACCTCGGTGGCCGGGCATCTTCGGTCTTGGAAATCAGTACACGACGTGGAGATTTTGAAAAGTGGCGCTATCAAGGTGGCATTGGACCGATTACCAGTAGATTTTCTGCGGAAGGACCAATTAAAACTTCGAAGACATCAATGCTTTTGGCGGGGAGAATTTCTCACGCTAACTGGGCTTTAAAAAAGGCTTCTGATCCAAATGTAAAGGAAAGCAGACTTTCTTTTTACGATGCATACGCAGGTTTTAGCCACCGGTTTTCGCCAAACAGTTCAGCCGACCTAACGTTCTATTCTACCGCCGACGAGTTCCGGTCTGGTAGTCAATTCGCTTATGCCTGGGACAACTACCTCGTAAACGGCAGATGGGCATCGCTGGCGAATCGTAAAGCTTCGCCGACACTCTCAGTGTCGTACGGTTATTTCAGAAACAAGCTTATTGATCCATCGGGCGTGGATGCGTCGGAGGTTACAAATGCACTCAATTATTTTCAGTTAAGTGAAACAGTAAATTATACTGTCGAAAAGCACAATGCAACGGCTGGGATATCCGGAATTGGATATTTTCCTGACGACGAAAGGCGCAAGGGCTATGGCAATAACCCGGCAATCAGCCCTAAATCGGTGGCAAAAAACAGAGGCGCTGAGTTTGCGATTTTTGTTAACGACGATTTTACCTTATCGGAAAAGATCGGTATTTCATTGGGTCTCCGATACTCTTACTATATGCACCTGGGAGAAGATACTGTCTATCGATACATGTCAGGTGTTCCAAAATCAATATCTACAATCAATGACACCTCTTTATACTCTGGCCTGAAAAACATGAAATCTTTTGGCGGCCTTGAACCTAGAGTATCAGCGCGAATAAATCTGACATCTACCCAGTCCGTTAAATTCAGTTATAACCGGATGAGGCAGTACATACATCTGATCTCCAATGCCGCCTCTCCTACACCGGTTGACATATGGCAAGTAAGTAATGAATATTTACCACCTCAGATTGCAGATAATTATTCGCTTGGCTACTTTTTGAATTTAAGAGACAATATGTGGGAAACTTCTGTCGAACTGTTTTACAAGACTATGAGGAATCTTGTCGAGTATAAAGATTTCCCAATGCTGTTTCTCAACGATCATCTTGAGACCGAACTGCTAACTGGCTCCGGTCGGGCCTATGGTGGCGAATTTTACATCCGCAAGCTTAAAGGAAAATGGACAGGCTGGGTTTCTTATACTTATTCGCAGACTGAAATTAAAGTCTCATCAGAAAATAGTATCGAATCCATCAATAACGGAAAGTGGTATCCATCCAATTATAATAAGCCCCATACTTTTCATTTTGTTCTGGACAGGAAATTGCGTGGTCGTGGAGCTTTTTCTCTCATTGTCTCTTACAACACCGGAAGACCATTAACTGCTATTGAAAGCAGTTATATTGTCGGCGGGACTGTTGTCCCTATTTATTCCGAGCGCAACAAATATCGAATTCCAAATTACCTCAGAGTAGATCTTTCGTTCACCATTGGTAATGTCGTGAAAAAGATAGACGACTCGCTGGTATTTTCAGTGTATAATCTTCTCGGTCGCGACAATGCATATTCTGTATTCTATCAGCGCCCGGCAAGCAATTATTTTGTTCCAAAGCCCTATAAGCTTTCTGTTTTAGGTGCTGCTCTTCCATCGTTAACCTATAATTTTAAATTTTGAGATGCGAAATATTCTAAAACATATCAACCGCATCCGGTCATTCAGTCTCAAACTATCTGGGGCCATCCTGATGGTAAGTTGCCTGTCACCAATTGATTTTCAGACCGATTTTTATGGAAACAGACTTGTCGTTTCAGGACAAGTCAGCCCTATTCCAGATCAGAATTTTGTACAGCTGGGTATGACAGCGAATACCGATCGACTGCCCTTCCCCTTGTCTGGAGCCATTGTGGACCTGTATGATGATGCCGGAAATGTTTATCGCTATCAAGAAGACGAGTTCAACCCTGGCACATACGTGATCAATGGATTTTCCGGAGTCGAATCAACTAGTTATTTTATCAGGATTGAGGCCGAGGGAAAGACTTACGAATCCACACCTGAGAAAATGCCGGCAGACGCCGGACAAATAACATCTTACCTTGATTATCAGATGGAGGATGTTACCGATATCGAAGGAATTGTGACCAGCCAGCCTTTCGTAAAAATCTTTGCTAATGCAATTTTACCAGAAACGTCTGATGATGTATTTATTAAATGGAATGTTGACGAAGCTTTCCTTCTTTCTCCAACCGACTTTCCGGATCCGTTTGGCTCCGTTCCTCCTGCGTGTTTTGTAATACAGAATGCAGATCCACAAAGAATCACTTTATTTAACGGTGAAGAGGTCAAAAGCAGGTCGGTTGAGGGATTTCTTGTCGGATCAAGGATTATCGATTGGTCATTTAACGAAAAACACTACATCACAACCTATCAGACATCCCTCACAAAAGAGGCATACGAATATTGGCGCAAGGTAAACATATTAGCCAATCAGGTAGGTTCTATTTTTGATACACCGCCGGCAGAAATAACCGGAAATATCAGGAACATCAATAATGCATCGGAAAAAGTGCTAGGCTATTTTCAGGCAAGCAACCAGACATTTTACCGGACTTTCCTCTTCAAATCAGATGCTCCGTTTCCCGTTGCGACAAGCACCTGTACCTATGACAATAGAAATTTCCAAGATTACCCGGCGCGGTGCCTTGATTGCCGCTCAGTTCGCAACAGCACCTACAGCAGGCCTGACTGGTTCTGATGAATCTTTGGAGGCTATGGCTTCTTCCCGTCGCGTCTTAACTTTAGAGATGATATAGTTCCCAATTGCTTTTCCTTCTATCAAGCCCTGGTCACATGCCGGACGGTAATGTATTCCGCCATACATCCGACTAATAGCCGCTTCGTTGCACGCTTCCTCAAAGGAATTAAAGCTCCTGGATGTCAGTCCGAATTCAACTTCAGTTGAGTCGACAAATGAGAAATTCTCTCCAAATAGATTGGTGAGTGTTGTAGCAGCGGCTCCGGATATTACGCTGTGACCACTGGTGTATTCCGGAAAAGGTGGTGTTTGCAACAACGGAACCCAATCCTCGTCGATGTATTGATTTATATAGGTTTCCGGACGAATAAGCTTGCTCCTGTACTTTTCATCCCAGCACGATACAAACCCATCAAATAGGGCAACGGCAACTCTAACATATGCCTCAGCTGATCGCACAAAATCAGCATTCGTTTTCACACAAGCTACGTGAGCGATGTTCATCCAGTGCCCGCCTGGAGATATCTTCTTGGTAGCAAACATCACGTGCCCTTTAACATTCATCACAAATGGATTGCAATCCCAAAATGAGGCAATCTCACGTTGTTCCTGGGTGAGGTTCTTTCCCATATTGTACACTTCGAAAGCCTCATTATAAAATTGACTTTCTTTCTGGGTCGAAAATTCGGTGGGCTTTGATGGCTTGAACTGCGCTGCCGAATCAATCCCGAATGTCCTTATCTTATTCCAATGGGGTTCAACGGCGTCCATATACGCAGGAGGCGTAGGTTTCCAGGTGGATGGGTCATCCAAGATCGAATATTTCGCGAATGACCTGCTTTGCTTGTAATTGTCTTTCCCTGACCATGCAATGACGTGATCCGCAACTTGTGTACCATACGCAATGGACCGTTCATAAACATCACTTGGGATGCCAGTGTCTTTTACCTCCTCCATTAGCTTATTATAGAACGCATCCATCTTGTCCTCAGAAAATACCAGAGTCCGGCCTACTTTTAGCATGGCGTGAACCGAAGCCAGCTGGAACGAATATTCATGAGAGGGATCAGGCTGAGGGACTGGTTCAAGACCATTTAGCTGACCAGCAAGTGTTACATACTTGTTATCGCTGTGAATAGCTGCTTCATATCCCGCAACGGACATATACGTATAAATGCGGGAAGCAACAGGTGGTGAAAAAATATCGTGAACGATCACGTCGGTGACCTGCTTTACCGAGCGATGCAAAAGATCAGCCCGGTTTATTTCGTTTCTCCAATCATTATCATCATCCGAACAGGAAAAAAACGCCCCTGTGATGACCAACATGCTGAGAATAAAATGCTTCATAAGGATGCGGCTAAATTAGATCTTAAAATTACCCATTCCTGAGAAATAAAAAAGGATTGGGGTTTCCAGGGAAATGGAATTTACCGCAATTGAACAATGACGCAAAAAGAATTCGTCACGCTACAAATGAGAGTATTTAAGGTGCATCATGAGCTCAAAACGAGCGCAAATCAAATAATGGTAAGCTACGGCCTGCGAACCATGCGATAAAACTTAGCCGAATCATTATTTCGGACAAAAATGAGTGTTTTTTGATCCGATCTCCTTACCATGGAAATATGGCGGATCTCCCCTCCGATCTTGAGCCCGGACTCTTGCGCCGGTAGTGGTTTAAAATTTCCATTACCCTGGTTCTGCAGGACTAAGCCTTTCATCGCGTCATAGCGGCCAACTTGTGGTTTAACCGCAAATAAGTTTCCCCCGAGAATTATGTCCTCCAGATTATCTCCATCTACATCAAATATTTCGACACCATATACCGGTGCAAACTGCGCCTCCACAGGAAGATGTTGCAACCTGAAGCCTTTCGCTCCATCGTTGATTAAGATAGAAGTATAGGGCTCATAAAACCGCAATTGATGCGCTTCAGCGAGCGAACTCGTTTCAAAAATTTGTTGCACTTGCTTATCCGCATAGTCTTTATAGAAAACAAATTCTTTTTTTAATACACTTATTTGTTGAATAATATCCTGCCGAAGCGCATATGGGTATTCCTTGTCACCCCGCGTGAATGCGAAGATGGGTTCAACAGAACCATTCTTGTCAAAATCATTCACATATAATACCATTGGCTCTTCCGCTGAGGGCCGAAACAATGAATTCAAACCAAGATTTCCCAGCACAAAATCGGCATCCCCATCCTGATCGATATCGGCTGCTTTGATCTTGTTCCACCAACCATCAGATTTGCTAAGCCCGCGAAGACCTTCAACCCTGGACAATTTTTTTCCATCATTTGAAAAGATTGTAACAGGCATCCACTCACCGACTACCATGAGATCTGGAAAACCATTCTGATCATAATCAAACCAGGCAGCATCTGTAACCATACCAAACTTTAACAACGCTGGGGCTATTGTACCGGTTGCATCGCTAAACTTTCCGTTGCCGTTATTTATTAGAATCACCTGGTCAGCAGGCATTCCATAAGCTGAAGGTATACTTCGCGTACCGACAAAAAGATCCAGGTCTCCATCGTTATCTATGTCAGCTACCCGGACACAACTGCCGCTTTGGTGCCTGGATGGAAGTGCATCTTGCATTTTTTCAAACGCAGGTTTTCCGTTCCGTACTCCTTCATTTATATAAAATCTGTCAATCTGGGCCGGCGATTTTTCTAAATGCTCTGAACCGCCTGTAGCAACGTATAAATCAAGGTCACTATCTCCATCGGCGTCAAAAAAAATCGCTGCTACGTCCTCGGATGTGCTATCAGTCTCAAATAGCTCCGGATCAAGTGGAATAAACTTTCCACCGGATGTTTGCAAATAAATCATGGAGGTATGACCGACCGACGCACCGACGAACAAATCATCGAGGCCATCGTTGTTCACATCTCCCTTCGCAAATGCGGGGCCCTGCGTAGAAAGCATATGGTATTGTAAACGATCGCGCGCAAAATCATTGTAAAGATTTTCCTCGTGGATTATGGGACTGTTTTCAACCATGCGTAGCAGCGGCTCACCTGAGCGCTCCTGCTGTGCAACAACCTTTGCGTCCTCACTTGAAAACGTATGCAACTGATTAGTCTGAACATCTTTCAATACCTGAATCCGTTGGTCGGGCCAGGTCACTGTTACACAATCGATCTTGTTCAGATCACCAACGCCCATGATTATTTTGTAGTCCATGCTTGACTGAAACCCGCGTGTCGGCATATTGTCTAACGATATAACCGACGAATCGACGTATGCGTGAACCGTTGCGCCCAAACCAAAAACATTCTTACCATGACCTTTAAACTTAAATGCCAGATAATTATTATCCGTGAGTTCTTGTGTTTGGTTTTTGTAGATAAATACTTCGTGATTAACATTATTCACAACGAGATCGAGATCACCATCATTGTCCAGGTCGCCGTAGGCCGCTCCATTCGAGAATCCGGGCTCTGCGAGTCCCCACTCCTCCGAGACGTTTGTGAATTTGAGATGATCTGTCTGTTCAAATAAAAAATTACTCAATTTCTGTGAGGGCATTTTCTTTGTGAATTCTTCGAAATTGATCTCTCTTCCTTCTATTGCCATCCGCATCTGGTCACTGCTTCCCAGGTATTCCACGAAATCCTGGTTAATAAGGTCTTTGTATATGCCGTTGGATACAAAAATTTCTTTATTCTGGTCATTGTTGAAATCTGCAATCAAGGCTCCCCAACTCCAGTCGGTCGCCGATACACCTGCCAATTCTCCGATTTCGGTAAAGGTTCCATCCCGGTTGTTTAAGTGCAACATGTTTCGCATGAACTGATGGTAGTATCCATTCTTCGTGCGGAGTTGATATATATCATAGGTTTCAAAGGCCGTCAGGGTCTTTAGCCGTATTTTGTCTTCGGGTAGCATATCCGTTGAAAAAATTTCCGGATAACCGTCGTTGTTAAGATCAGCAATATCGCCACCCATGGAGAACATGCTCACATGGTCCATCGCGCTTTCCAGCATCTCTTCAAAACTGCCATCTCCTTTATTGATGTAAAGGTAGTCGCGCTCATAAAAGTCGTTGGAAATGTACAGGTCGGGCCAGGTATCCCGGTTCACGTCCGATACGCTGACACCCAATCCAAAGCCTATAACGCTTCCGAAAATGCCTGCGGCCTCGCTAACATCGACAAATTTATCGCCATCGTTTCTGTAAAGTTTATGACCGCCAAACGGGTCACGGACTTTTCGAAGATTGCGATATCCGAGTGAAGAAACCGGTTTGTAAGAATTGTTCAGTACATAACAATCCAGATCACCGTCTTTGTCATAATCAAAAAAAGCTGCGTGAGTTCCGAATCCCTTGTCGGCAAGACCATATTGCGCAGCGCTTTCCAAAAATGTCAAATTGCCTTGATTAATGAAGAGCTCATTCTCGCGGTTTCCATGCATTACATCACCTGCATTGCTTACATAAATATCGAGAAAACCGTCACCGTTGACATCAACAATACTGACTCCGGTCGACCAAGCTTTTGTCCCTTGTATTCCCGCAGATGCGCTGATATCTTCAAACTTCCAGCCACCCTTGTTCAGAAAAAGCTTATTAGGGCCAACATTTGATATCAGGAATACTTCAGGCAATCCATCATTGTTGAAATCCCCGATGCCTACACCCCCGCCGTTATAAAAATTTCGGTACCGGAAGACATCCAGTTCATCCGTAGTTTCCACCAAATTCACAAAGTCGATTCCCGTTTCGGATGCATCAAGTCTCTTGAACACTGCGTCAGGACCAGCGTGATAAACATCTTCCTGTTTCCCACATGATGTAATTAGGACGACAACAAACAAAAAGTACTTTGTCATTAATGAACTATTCGCATCTGAAAAGTAAAGAAAAACGTCTTGAGGCCCTCATTTTTACAGTGGTTCTTATACCGGCGGCAACCCAATAAGCCATTCACTAACCTCGAATCCGAATCGGTTATGATCTACAGCTGTTGTCTTACTCGAATTGAGGGATGAAAATATATTTATTCCGGGACAACCCGAGCAATAGGGTTCCCCACTGTTTTGGAAAACTGCATTACGCTGTCATTGTTGCGTGAAACCAGAAAGCTGACTCCCCCTTTTGAACTGATCGACTTTATATCCCTTCCCTGGCCTCTAACAATGAATCCAGATTCGCTTCCTTCCATGAATTTGAAATTTCCTTTGCCGTCATTTATCATAACCAATCCATAGCCTGCATCATATCTCCCGAACTCGGGTTGAACAGCGTCGAAATTCCCGACAGCCATAATGTCTGAAAAACCGTCGTTATCCAAATCCTGAATGCAAAACGAAAAAATGGGAAACCATTGGGCCTCCTTGGGTAAATCTATTAACTCCATTCTTTTGTTTCCATAATTTTTCAAGTAGACTGAAGAGAATGTTTGAACCTCTTTGTGAAGAAATCGCTGCTGCATGGATCTGTCTACGATATCTTCTAACTGGACATTCTTGAAGTTTCTATATTTCAAAAATTGCCGGCGCATGGCAGGAATTTGCTTAACCAATTGATCGCGTGAAAGAAATGGATAGCGCCTCCCTCCGTTGTAATAGGTGGTAATGTGATCAAGGCTGTTGTTGTTATCGATGTCGCCTATGGTGATACCGACAGGTTCATCTATTGACGCTCGCAGACGGGAGTTCAGTCCCAGGTTTCCCACAACAAAATCAATGTTTCCGTCTCCGTCAAAATCATTTGCTTCGATGGTATTCCACCAACCAGCCGTTTTTGACAGGCCATATTCCGCTGTTTTGTTTGTAAAATTCCCTGAGGAGTCCTGAAGTAGAATAGTTATCGGCATCCATTCTCCCACCGCGATCAGATCGATCCTTTGATCTTTGTTCAGGTCAACCCACATGGCATCTGAGACCATCCCCAATGACCTATCCGGTAACAGTCGTCTTGTGGATTCATCGGTGAAAACCCCTGTTCCATCATTGATGAGCAAATAGCTCATTGGATCAATACCATACTTCCCCGGAACAACCCTCCCACCGATAAAAATATCAACATCGCCATCCCCTTCTATATCAAACGACCTCACACAAGAAGCATTTACATTTATTTCGGGCAAACTGCCAGCAGCTTTTTTGAAATTTCCATCTCCGTCATTAAAATAAATTCTGGGTTGCATAATCTTGTGCTGACGATCATATTCCTGGCCGCCGCTTACGACAATGAGATCCGGCGCTCCGTCACCATTGACGTCCGCAAAGCTGGCATCAACATCTTCTGCCAAAGAATCGCTTGCGATCGAATGTTGAACCGAACTGCGGAATTTCCCGTCGGGTCCCTGCAAAAATATCTCGCCAGCCTGCCCGGTAGCGCCGCCGATAAAAAAGTCCATACGGCCATCTGCATTAACATCTGCAGTCGCAATTCTTGGGCCCTGGGTAGATAACATGTGTGGAATCAACCTTTCAACGTTAAATGCATTGAAGCCATTCTCAACATGCCTGAAAGGAATATCCTCCTTCACCTGAAGCAAGGCTGGACGTGGCAGGAATTTCCGATCTATAGCAGTGAGAGCATCTGATTCCTTTATTGTCAACGTTTGGTTTATACTCAGGTTTTTAATGGTTTGTGCGCGATTTCCCGGCCACCGGATCACCATAGAGTCAGGTCTAAGATCACCAAGACCGATGTGCATCGTGGGATCGACTGACGACAGCCAACCACGCGACGACATTTGTTCATAATGCAATTTTACTTCGTTTGCATACACAACGACCTGGGTACCCACTCCAAAACGGTTGCCACGATCGCCGTCAAACTTTAACCTGATAAAATTCGAAGTTCTCAAATCGTTTCTATAGACAGAAGCTGTTTCGTTTATATTATTTATCACAAGGTCAAGGTCTCCATCGTTATCCAGATCTCCGTACGCGGCTCCATTCGATAGGCTTGGTTCTTCTCCAATCCATTCTCTCGTAACATTCTCAAACCTGGCATTTCCTCCATTTCTAAAAAAGACATTCGAAACCTTTCCTGAAGGCATCTGCTCGATCAGCTGTTGATCGGTCATATACCGTTGAGCAGAATCTGATGATATAAAGTTGATATAGTCCAAATCATTTGGCCGACCCAGAATCCCATTTGACACGAACAAGTCCTTAGTTCCGTCGTTGTCAAAATCAGCCAGCAGCGGAGCCCAACTCCAGTCGCTCGCTTCAATTCCTGCAAAAGGTGCAATGTCACTGAACATTAGGGAATTTGTTTTATCCTGGCCGCGATTCAGTTGCAGGGTATTTCGTAGAAATTGATAATGATATCCATGATCTAACCTGAATTCATATATTTCATAGGGATCCTCCCCTGCGGTGGTTTTGATCACTGCTTCCTCTTA
>CAMLER010000108.1 GCA_946478915.1 uncultured Chryseolinea sp. | reverse complement strand
AGAAAGATTATTGGCATAGTCAAGAATGAGAGTGAAAAACCGCGCAAGGTAAAAGAGGTCATTGAGTTTGTCAGAAAATCCGGCGGACTCGAATACGCAGTTGCCTCGATGAACAAATATCATCAGGAAGCCTTAGGTTTATTGGACGACTTTCCGGAAACTGACTATAAACGGTCGTTGATTCAGTTGGTCCAGTTTACGATCGAGCGGAATAGCTGATTTTGGAGTTTAAAGTTTAAGGTTGCGCACGGAACCAAATTTTCTGCTGGGTTTTGGGTATCCTGTTGTATACTTTAACTAATCTTTGAAGTCGCACAACTTTAAACCTCAAACTTCAAACCTGGAACCTTAACTTAAGACTATCCGCGACCTTCCTGCTTCCAGTACCGCGTAATCGCGAAGCGATTGATAGGTTTCGGGATCAAGGGCAACGGTTGCCGGTCCGGAATTTTCAGGATTGTAAGACCCTTCATTGGCCCACCATTTTTTGGCATTCTCACGGGCAGAACTCTTATCAATTTGTTCAAAAAGATTAATACAGGAATCTGAAATCATCCAGGGTTTGTCAACACTGCTGTACTTTTCAAAAATCATGTTCCGCATCTGCGTACCGGAGGGTTGGTTCTTGAAATGCGACACTGTGTAAGACATGGTCTCAGGTTCAGTCATAACCATATCCCAATATTTCTTTGAGGCTACTACCTGGGCAGTAGTAAGCATAAAGCCAAAACCTTCTTCAATCGACTCCTTAGTTATTGGACATTTCGGCTTCAGTACGGTTTTTTTCTTTTTGCCCAGAAGTTTATCTAGAAATGCCATGGTTAAAAATTTAGGGTTATCGGGTAATGTTCAATGTAAACTACTTGTATTAGATACCTGGCGCCAGGTGAATAGTTGCATTTATAGACGACTAAAATTCAAAAAATGTTACAAAAGGCCATTTCCAGCAGGTTTTCGAATATTCACTTTTTTAAAAGTTCAAAATCGGACAGTGGTGTGACCGTTGTGACCGGCTATGACTTTGTTCCCGCCTTTACCTTTGCCGCTTCTTTCTCCCTTTGAAATTTCTCGTAATGCGTCAGGAACTCTTCCAGCTTATCCGCTGGAATTTTCTTACCAATGATCTTCCTTTTATTATCAATTACATACAACGCGGGCGTTGTTTGCGCGTCATACAAATCCAAATAAGGACCAACGTAGGTCCGCGGACCGTTGACGGTAATCCAGTTCATACCCATGTCCTTTATATAATCCCTCATTTTTTGCATCGAGGTATCCTGGCTCACGGCGTAAACCTCAAGATCAAATCGTTTCTTTTTGTAGAATGAAACTAACTTCGGTGTCTCGGTTTTGCAATGGCCACAGTCGGGGTCGAAAATGAATAGGATTGTGTATTTGTTTTTTATGTCGTACATGGACCGCGGCTTAAAGTTTGCATCCTGCATGATCAAATTAGGCGCGGTATTTCCCACAAGACTCTTACGCAATTGGTCAGCGTGCTTCTTGAGGTTATTTTTCATCTGGTCATTTACCCAGAAATTCATTTCGCCGGTGGCAAAGTAAGTGTCATACAGGTTAACAAATACTTCATCAAGACCCATGATTTCAGGTTGCTGATATTTCAGCATACAAGTCCATACAGCATACTTATAGGTTTCCTGATTTTTTTTTGCTTTCGCTACTATTTTATTGACCGCCTTCGTGATTGAATCCGGTTGTTGAGGATACAACCTGTCAAGATATTCATTGATCTTGTCGCGGTAAATTGGCTTGGGCATCTGGAGGAAAGCATCATCAGCAAGATCCATGTTATCAAAAAAATGTTCCCGGTACCATTTCAGTTGAAACGTGCTGTCAATGGTTCCATCCGATTTTTTTGGTGGTTCAGGAATAGCAACGCTTTGGTTTGATTTTAAGATGCGAGCTGTTAGCATGGAAGGATGCTTTTCAATGATTTGATTCTGGTAAGCGATTACCTTATCATTTATTTTTGAGTATGACGTTCGTGCTTCTTTCTTTTGATCTTCCGAAAGCGTGCTGTCCTGAAGGATTCTGATGAAGGGTTCAGCCTCCTTATGGCGCTCCATGTTGAACATCATGTTTTCAAAAAACAGTTTGTTGTCCTCATCGCCGTTAACGACCATGTGCTTGTAATATTCTTTTCGGTCAGTCGCCATGTTAAAATGCTGATCTTTTCCGATCACCATATCGAATTGTTTAGTAGTTCCTAATACAAGAAAATAGACACCCTGCCGCAACGTATTTTTTCCATTAAAACTAAAAACGCCCTGACTGCTCACCGTTGCCGTATCCTTGATGTAGGTAGACTCACCGTAAGTATGTCCCAAATAGACGATTGTGTCTTTTAAGCCAGTGATCTTGAATTCGATATTGTAACCAGTTTGAGCGAATTGCAGGGTCGGAATTACAAGACAAGCTGCTAAAAATAATGACCGCATACGTATTTTTGTTTCTATTTACAAAGTTGACAATTTATTTAGTCAGTTCAATACCAAATAACCGTACAAACAGTACGTTGACGGACGTAATATTATTATCGTCGCCAAAGTTTTTTGCCAATACTTTCGGCTTTCATTCAACAAAGTTCTAAACTTGATCTTTAAAGAAACGTGTAATGTCATTACAACTCAAAAATTTGACCAAGATATATGGCGAACAGGTCGCGGTCAATGAGATTTCTTTTGACATCAGGCAGGGTGAGATCGTTGGATTTCTTGGGCCAAATGGCGCTGGCAAATCTACGACGATGAAAATTGCTACCGGTTTTTTACCGCCGACCTCTGGCGAAGCGTGGGTAGGTGGTTTCAATGTTGTCGAAGACCCAATGAAGGTAAAACAGATAACGGGATACCTACCGGAGCACAACCCGTTGTACCTCGATCTCTATGTGCACGAATACCTTGCGTTTATCGGTCGCCTTTATGGACTTCGCGGAAAAGGGCTGTCAGATCGGGTTAAGGAAATTGTGGCATTGTGTGGATTGACTCCCGAACAAAACAAAAAAATAGAGGCCTTGTCAAAAGGCTATCGGCAACGAGTAGGCCTCGCGCAGGCACTCATTCATGATCCCAAAGTACTTATTCTGGACGAACCCACCTCCGGTCTCGATCCGAACCAATTAATAGAAATAAGGAGACTCATCAAAACCATAAGCGAACAAAAGACTGTATTGTTTTCAACGCATATCATGCAGGAGGTTCAAGCGCTTTGTGATCGCGTCATAATAATTAATAGGGGTAGTATTGTCGCCGACAATAAGCTTGACCAGATTTTAAATTTGCATCGCAATGCGGAGGTGATCGTCGTACAATTCAGTGCGTCGGTCGATCTGGACAAAATGAGAACTATATCAGGTATAAGTGAAATTGTGGCAATGGATAATTTTACTTATAAAGTAATCTCAAGTGGGAACGGGGATTTGCGCCCGGAGATCTTCAGGTTTGCAGCCGACCATAATTTGTCTCTAATCGGATTGAGGCAGGAAGAGAATTCGCTTGAGAATATTTTCAGGGAATTGACGAGATTGGAAAATTAGAAAATTGGAAGATTAGAAGATTAGAAGATTAGAAGATTATGTTGCAGGTTCTCGCGAAAGAGTTCAACGGATTTTTAAACTCGCTTATCGCTTACATCGTCATAGGAGTTTTTTTGACGGCTATCGGATTGTTGATGTGGGTATTTCCGGATACGGCTGTTTTAGACTATGGCTATGCTGATATGGATACGCTGTTCCTTATGGGGCCTTACGTGTTTATCTTTCTTGTACCAGCTATTACTATGCGAACCTTTGCTGAAGAGAAAAAAGCAGGCACTATCGAATTGTTGCTTACGAAACCTGTCACCGATTGGGAAATTATCCTTGGAAAGTTCTTCGCAAATTTTTCGCTTGTACTTTTTGCGCTAGCTCCAACGTTGCTGTATTATTACACGGTTCATACCCTGGGTAGTCCTCCAGGGAACATCGATACCCCCGGCGTGATCGGTTCTTACATCGGCATCGCCTTCCTTGCCGCAGTCTTTTGCGCGATCGGAATCTTCGCGTCGAGTGTCACGCGTAACCAGATCGTAGCTTTTATTCTGGCAGCTTTCATGTGCTTTTTGACATTCCTGGGGTTTGATTCAATCTCCTCTTTGTCACTTTGGTCGGGCGAAGCATTGTTAATAAAACAACTTGGAATACTTTATCACTATGACACTATGCGCAAAGGACTGCTTGATACTCGTGATATTGTATTCTTTCTTAGCATGGTCTTTCTGATGTTATCATTGACAAAAGTAATCCTGGGCAGTAGACAATGGTGAATTGGAAAAGCAAGAAGCTCGAAGATTTTTTGATTTTTGCGATTGGGTTTGTTGCCATTGTATTAATAAACCTTTTGGTTGCCCGAAATTTTTACCGCATTGATCTAACAGAAGAAAAGCGCTACAGCCTCAAACCGGAAACAGTTCGCTTACTCAGCGAACTGGAGGATGAATTGCATGTCGAAATATTTCTTGAAGGAAAACTGAATGCGAGTTTTCAGCGATTTCAAAAAGCTATTGTGGAGACACTCGAAGAATTCAGGATATATTCTAAAAATAAAATTACCTACTCATTTTCCGATCCTACTGTTGCCTTGAGCGAAAAAGCCAGGAATGAATATATGGCTGACCTGGCTGCACGTGGAATACAGCCTACCAATATTATTGACACCCGGGACGGTCAACGCGAAGAGCGAATTATTTTTCCTGGTGTTATCATTTCTTACGAGGGCCTGGAATCGGGAGTGATGTTACTGAAGGGGAACAAGGCTGGCACACCCGAAGAAGAAATCAACCAATCGATTGAGGGCATAGAGTACGAACTCATCAGCTCAATACACAATCTCGTGAACACCGACCGAAAACAAATTGGCTATATCATCGGACATGGGGAACTCGATTCGCTGCAGTCCTATAGCTTTATTAACGAGCTAGAGAGTGTGTATGACGTTTCCAAGGTTCGCTTTCGTTCGCAGCAAGAACTTGACAAATTTAACGCGCTCATCATTGCTAAGCCAACCATGCCCTTTTCTGAAACAGACAAATACCTGCTGGACCAATATATTATGAACGGCGGAAAAGTGCTTTTCATGATTGATAAGGTAAATGCATCGATGGATAGCCTTGCGCGCGATGATTATTTCGCAGGGCCGGCCGACTTAAACCTCGACGATCAGCTTTTCAGATACGGAATTCGCATCAATCCTGACCTGGTACAGGATAGAAGATCAGGTATGTATCCGGTCATAACCGGGATGGTTGGAGGAAAACCGCGGATGCAATTAATTGAATGGCCATTCTTTCCGCTTATCGGGGAGTTTGCCAATCATCCGGTTACGCGAAATCTCAACGCAGTGTTAACACGTTTTTCGAGCAGTATCGATACCGTTAAGGCCGAGGGTGTACAAAAAACTCCGTTGTTAATGACCTCGCCTTATTCAAGAAAAATTGCAACCCCGGTTCATATCAATATCAATGAACTCCGGAAAAATTTAAGGGATAGCGATTACACTACACGAAACATTCCTGTTGGGGTTCTATTAGAAGGTAAATTCAGCTCACTCTATAAAAACCGATTTCCGCCCGCTGGATTTGAGGCATCCCAAATGAGACAAGAGAGTGTTAATACCAGTCTCGTCATTATCTCCGATGGGGATATTGCCCGTAACGATGTGAATCCTCGCAATAGTCAGCCCCAGCCCCTCGGTTTTGATCCCATGACAAATGTAACTTTTGCCAACCGCGATTTCTTGCTAAACACAGTGGCTTATTTAACGAGTGAAAATGGGTTGATCCAGGCACGAAACAAGGAAGTTAAGATACGGCCCTTGGATAAGGTTAAAATTAAAGACGAGCGTTTAAAATGGCAGGTGATCAATCTGGGACTGCCACTGATTGTGTTAATAGCTTATGGTGTGTTACGAGCTTATTTAAGAAAACAAAAATTTGCCAGGTTCTAAAATGCAGGAGAAAAGAAACAAACGGTTGGCTACAATTTTCGTGGTACTTTGTTGCCTTACTGCAGCTACATATTTCGCAGGCCGTTCAGCGGGCACGCTGGAAGTGGACAAGAATGTCTTTAAAGATTTTGATCTTCAGAAAATAGATCAGGTAACACTAGCATCGCCAGAGGGAAATGTGGTTTTGAAATTCAATGGATCGAAATGGACCGTGAATGAGCAGTTTAACGCTGACGCCTCCATGATTCAGGTTCTGTTTGCTACTTTGCAACAGGCCGAGCCGAAGCGACCTGTATCTCCATCCATTAGCGATTCCGTCGCACGCAGTCTTAAAGAGCACGGAGTTCGAGTGTCGTTATTTTCTTCAGGAGAGGAAGTAATAAGCTTTTTTGCCGGAGGTAACGAAAAGAAAACTCAGGCCTTCTTTTGTCCGGTTGATGAGGAAGCCTCACCCTACCTAATGACAATACCTGGATATCGCGTCTATGTTGCAGGCATTTTTGAAGTGCCGGAAAATGAATGGAAAGATAAATTGGTGTTTGGATTTAACTGGCGAAATTTTGAAAGTCTCGAGGCAGCTTTTCCCAAGTCAGGCGACCAGGGCTTCAAGGTATCGCTTCAGGATAATTATTTTGGTATTGAAGCCATGCCATCGGTCGATACGGCCAGGCTTAATCAATTCCTGGATGATGTGTCGTTGCTGACGGCAGTGAGTTTCGTAGACCAGCCAATTTTTAGCGACAGTTCGTCTAAACCCCCCGCAACTATCACCATCACCGTCAGAGATATTGCACAACGTACCTACACGTTGGAGCTCTACGGACCCATTGGGTCATCAAAGAATACCCCGGGTCTCATCAATGGAAAACAATGGGCTTTCTTCCTTCCTGAAAGGGTACAGGAAATCCTGAGAAAACGGTCATATTTTTCAGAATAGTTGGGCCCTAACTCGCCCGATTTCCAGTTTTTTTTCCGGGTTTTATTATTCGGTTTTCTTTATAACTTTACCTCCGCTTAAAATCAAACCACTGTCTCCAATGAAGTTTCTTGTCAATTCTGCTTACTTGCTTAAGCAGCTGTCCAATATTAATGGGGTAATCACTACCAACCCAGTTGTTCCTATTCTTGAGAATTTCCTTTTTGAATTGGATAAGGGTTCACTAACAGTGACCGCATCCGATCTTCAGACATCTATGATAACCGATCTTCAGGTAGAGTCCAAAGAAAAAGGAAGTATTGCGGTTCCTGCAAGAATTTTATTGGACACGCTTAAAAACCTTCCAGAGCAGCCGGTAACTTTCTCAATTGATGAATCAACCTATAGCATTGAAATAATTTCCGATAATGGTCGATACAAATTGTCGGGCGAGAATGCAACGGATTTTCCAAAGGTACCTTCCGTATCCAACGATTTCAGCGCCGATATCTCGAGTGAAGTACTGGCGCGGGCAATTAATAATACAATCTTTGCTACCAGCAATGACGAATTACGTCCTGCCATGACCGGCGTTTATGTCAACCTTGGTGAAGACAACTCGACCTTTGTGGCGACAGATGGGCATCGATTGGTACGGTACCGTCGGGCAGACGTAAAGTCTTCGAATGGAAGTTCAATCATTATTCCACGGAAAGCGTTGAATCTTTTGAAGGCGACTCTTCCCTCTGAAAATACCGACGTGAGCGTAAGCTTCAATTTGTCGAATGCGTATTTCAAGTTTGGTAACCTAAGAATGATCTGCCGATTGATCGATGAGCGATTCCCTGATTACGACAATGTTATCCCGACGCAGAATAACATTTCAATGTCGATTGAACGCAGCGATCTTTTGGGAGCCTTAAAAAGAATTTCTATTTACGCCAACAAAACCACGCACCAGGTAAGATTAAAAATCACCGGAAGCGAACTTCAGATATCGGCAGAAGACCTCGATTTTTCAAATGAAGCTAACGAACGTCTTTCATGCGACCATGAGGGTGAAGATATTGAGATCGGATTCAACGCGAAGTTCCTGATTGAAATGCTTACGAATATGGACTCGCCCAAAATAAAGCTCACTATGTCGGCTCCAAATAAGGCTGGCGTAATTTTACCGGCTCAAATGGATAACAGCGAAGATATCCTGATGTTGGTAATGCCGGTGATGCTGAATCAATACGTGTAATAGCTTACAGTCCGCTAACAGTTGACAGCTTTTATGGGGCCAAACGCAGAAGGTACAACGCACAATGCTTGAGCCTGCGTCAGCCACGGTCAATGAGAAAAAAAGGTTATGCAAATTCATCGAAAGCCGTATCAGCTTCACTCGAGCCGACCGACGCGATGGCTATCGGGTACCTGACCACCCGATTACCGATCACCCGGTCAACGCACCTCGTTTTCCGAGCTCGATCACTTCCATCTTGTCAATATTTCTATCATCGATAATGAATCTTAGCATCGTTCTCATCGAATGAAATCCTTGATTACCAGCGGCTCCTGGATTCAAATAGAGCATATTGTTCATCGCACTATCGCGCTTAATTTTCAGGATGTGCGAATGGCCGCAAATGAAGATATCGGGAACTTGCTGCCGAAGGATCTTTTTGATCCGGGGATTGTACTTTGGCGGAGTACCACCAATGTGCGTCAACCATATTTTAAGATTCTCGCATTCAAAAAAGAGATCCTCCGGAAATCTTGAACGTATATTGATATCGTCGATATTGCCATAAACTGCCCGAAATGGTTTAAACGCCTGGAGAGCATCAGCAACCGATTCGTCACCTAGATCTCCGGCATGCCAGATCTCATTGCAGTCCTTGAAATGTTCGAACACGCGCTGGTCCAGATGTCCATGAGTATCTGATAACAATCCTATTCTAGTCATGAATACTAAATTATTTGCAAATTCAAGTTATGACGATTAGCCCACGGGCCTGTAACCAATATTAAAAAATCTAAAAGAACATTGTTCCTAACAACAAACAATAGGTAATATCATGACTGGTTACACAAAAAGCCTGGGCCGGATATAATCCAATAATTATCGCGAGACCGTTACATGCAACGACTGATTTTTTTCCTTTTTTTCTTCGGTTCCATCGGCTGTTTTGCTCAGGACAAAGGGTTTCCTTACGGACAGGCTACCTACCGCGAGTTGGAGATCAAACAATATTTGCCAGATAGCGCCGCAACTGCCCTGGTCTTGGACGAGTTTGGAGAAGCATTTATTAACGATGAATTCAACCTTCAATTCACGTACCACGCCAGGATAAAGATTTTGAAAACGGAAGGTGTCAAACAAGGAACTTTTGAAATTCTGCTCAGAAAATCGGAGGGCCGCGCCGAAAAGATTATTTCGGTAAAGGGCAGTTCTTTTAATATTGAAAATGGCTCGATGCGCGAATCCAAACTTGAGCCAAAAAGCGTCTATTCTGAAAATTATAATAAATTCTACAACATTCAGAAGTTCGCTATCCCGAATGTGAAAGTTGGTAGCGTCATAGAAGTGATGTATACGCTGGAATCACCCTTCATCTATAATTTCCGATCATGGGAATTCCAAAGCGACATTCCAAAATTAAAAAGTGAATACCTCTGTATCATCCCAGGCATCTATCATTATAATGTTTCTCTCCGCGGTTTTTTAAAGCTCTCAAAAAATGAAAGCGACTTGGTCAAATCCTGCTTTACACCAGCAGGTAGAAGCGCGGACTGCGCAAGAATGCGTTATGGAATGAAAGATATTCCGGCGTTCAGGGAAGAGGAGTTTATGACTGCAAAGTCCAACTTTCTTTCGGTCATAAATTTTGAGTTAGCGCAAATAAATTATTTCGATGGCAGGAAGGATAAAATCACGAAAGAATGGAAAGACGTTGAAGAAGAACTGAGACAGCATTCGGAATTTGGTGTGCAGATAAAGCGGGGAAAAGACATTCTTGATCGACAGATTGAAACCATCATCGCTGGTGAAAGCGACCAGAAAGCAAAAGCCGAAAAAATTTATGAGTTTATAAAAGGGTGGTACCGATGGAATGAGGTATACGGCAAATACAGCGAATTTGGAATCAAGAAGGCATTTGACTCAAAGGTCGGAAACGTCGGAGACATAAACCTTTCCCTTATTGCAGCACTGAAATACGCTGGCGTGTCGGTCGAACCGGTCATTCTATCCACTCGTGACAATGGCCTCCCGACTGAAGTGTATCCTGTGATGAGCGATTTTAATTATGTAGTTGCAAGGGCCACGATTGATGGCAAGTCCTACATGCTTGACGCGACAGACGATTTCTATCCATTCGGACTACTTCCGGAGCGTTGCCTGAATGGCAAAGGTCGCGTAGTTGGTACCAGCGAATCGCATTGGGAAGATCTTAAGCCAATTGAAAGGCAGCGCACAACGTCGATAGTAAACCTTGAATTAAGCAGCAACGGACTGACGGGCACCGTACAAACCACATATTCAGGCTATGCAGCAGTAAACGAGCGCAAAAAGTTAAAAAAGTTTAGTGATCATCAGGAGTATATCAACTCTATTACCAACCGGCTTCATGACATGACAATCCGCACGTTTACGCTCGAGAACGTCGACAATCTTCATAAGCCGTTGGTGGTTAATCTGGATATTGAGCTAGATATTGGCAACCTTCCCGCTGGAGGTACTTTTCTATTCAACCCTTTTGTAGTAGACCAGTGGAAGCGAAACCCTTTCCGCTCTGGAGAGCGTCTGTTTCCCGTTGATTTCGGCGCTTCGTTGGAA
>CAMLER010000107.1 GCA_946478915.1 uncultured Chryseolinea sp. | reverse complement strand
AAGTGGGCGATAGTCAAAATTGGCTACCTATCGCGAAGTGAATGTGTTCAGAAAATTCTAAACATTAATCACAAAAGCACTTAAACACGTTCAACTGTGTTGATCAGTGTCCCGATTGGACCAATATTAATGGTTACCTTGTCCCCTGGTTGCAAAGTAAAGTCATTGCCGGGAACAATGCCGGTTCCTGTCATAAGAAAACATCCGTTGGGAAATGAGGTTTCGCGGAATAAGAATCCAGCCAGTTCTTTGAAAGTTCTCTTTATTTGATCGATGGCGATTGAACCTTCAAATACTTTTTTGTTGTTTCGATCGATATCCAATTGAATTAATGTATTAGGCGGAAGGGGATCTTTTGTAACATAAATGCAGGGTCCCAAAGCTGCGCTTCCATCATAGGTTTTTGCTTGGGGAAGATATAGAGGGTTTTCTCCCTCAATACTGCGAGAACTCATATCATTGCCAATGGTGTAGCCAATAATATTTCCCTTCGAAGTAATGACAAGCGTTAATTCGGGTTCGGGTACATCCCACGTAGAGTCTCTTCGTATTCTTACTTTGCCACCGGGGCCCACAACCCTGCTTGGTGTTGCTTTAAAAAACAACTCCGGCCTTTCAGCTTCATAGACGCGTGCATAAAAATCACTACCTCCTGCGTTCTTTGACTCCTCCTGACGGCCAACCTTGCTCCTCAAATAGGTAACGCCGCTGGCCCACACTTCCTGGTTCTGAATAGGTGCCTCTATATCGCTAAGCAATGTTTCGCGCGCAACAGTGCTCGGCTTCAGGTTTTTAATCAATCTGTCAGCTTTGTCGTAAAGACCATCATCGTTGATAAATTTGTCCCAGTCTTCGTTCTCGACCAGGAATAGGTTTCTTTCTTTTTCGATGATGATGCCTCGTTTTGCTTTGTAAATTCTCATACTATTTTAATTATCTAAGATTCGTGTTATTAAGAGAGGATAATTAGTGAAATCTCACCACTTATCCACCCGCTTTTTCCGTTTAAAATTTGCTTAAAGGCGGAAATAGCTGTTTTGCTTACGAGGGAGCAAATTTCAGTTCTGATAATTTAGCTGTCACTTCCATTAATTAAACTCGCAAGATGTTCCCGGTCAGTTATCTGGAGAGAACAGGGACAGCTTAACGACTGTGCACCGGCGAATTCACGGAAGGCTTAAAGATATGGAAGTAATTCGTTTTTGATTCGCCGTCTGGAGCAGTCTTTACCTTTTATTGTAAACATTTTTATCACAATTTGGTAGTAATTTCATTCATGAGACACCTGCGAACCTTCACCAAATTGTTTCTGTCACATACGCTCGTGGCTTTGGTGGCGATAGTCGCGCTAGCCGGGATTTTTTACAGTATCGTGAGCGACAATTTGATCCAGCGAACGATCAATCAACTTTCAAGCATTAATATTCTGAAAGAGAAGTTGGTAGCAAATTACTTTTTGCGATCAAAGCAAAACCTGGAGGCATTGCAGCTTGAGCACAAATTTCTTAATATATATACGGCTGTTTCATCCTCTTTACAAAGCGGAACCTCCATTCATAATAGCGATATGGATGATGTTGAAAACATCTGTCGTTTATACAATTTCAAGAATATTCACTTATTCGATCTTCGTCACGGGCAGCTTTACAGTACCGACAGTCTCAATTACGAAAACATGCTGGAGAGAATCGACTCTGTAATTCGGAAGGAGCCCAATCGCCTTAGGCTTATTGATGCGTCACATATATCGCCCGACAATCGTGTGCTGATATTTTATTATGTACCGATCATGCGTGGTACGCAACGTGTAGGGCTTGTGTTGGTTGAGGAAAATTTCCAGAATGTACAATCCGTATTGTCCGAAACCACTGGTATTGGAACTACAGGAGAATCTTATATAGTGGGCCCCGACTATTCAATGAGATCCATTTCAAGATTTTTTCCCGATAGCCTGCCTGGAAAAATTAAAGTAACGACAGACGCGGTCAGAAAGGTCTTTTCAGGCGAAACAGGTTCGGGACTTATTCAGGATTACCGGGGAAAGCAGGTGCTAAGCGTATATCGCCTTGTGGAAGATGCGGATGTACGCTGGGCCATCATTACAGAAATTGACCGCACCGAAGCGATGGGTCCGATTGTTCAGCTTCGCTATTACCTGGTAGGAATTACATTTTTCATGCTGGTACTGACTACCGTTGTGACATTTTTTCTCTCCAACGCGATTGCACAACCTATTCTTAAACTGAGACGAATTATTTATCAGCTATCGAGAGGGATCATTCCAACGCAAAGGGTACTGGTAAAGTCGGAGGATGAGATCGGCCAGATGGCTGATGCTATCTATCAACTCACGGCAGGATTACAACGGACTTCCCAATTTGCCGAAGAAATTGGCAGTGGAAATTTTAACGCGCCGTTTGTTACTTTAAGTGAGCACGATTCACTGGGTCGATCTTTGATTCAGATGCGCGATGAGCTAAAAGCATTTCATGCAAGAGAAGCGAAACAGGCCCGTGCCCGCGCATCAGCATTATTAGAAGGACAGGAAAACGAACGCAGAAGAATCATCAAAGAGTTGCATGACGGTGTTGGGCAGCTTCTTACCGCCATTCGCATTCGTGTGGAGATGTTAGAAGGCGACGACCCCCTTAAAGAAGAAATAAAGAATCAGATAAACGATACCATTGCTGAAGTGCGACGGGTATCTTACAATGTAATGCCACAGGCGCTTGTCGATTTTGGACTTGAGGCTGCCTTGAAGGGTTTGTGCGATTCCATGAAGCGGTATGCAAATCTCGACATTGATTTTACTTACGTTCGCGAGTCGGAAACCGCTCTGAACTTCGAAATAACGACAGCCTTATTTCGTATTGCTCAGGAAGGTCTGAACAACATTGTAAAGCATGCACATGCCACGGTTGTTAGGTTGCATGTTATCCAGGATGAGAATGAGGTGTATTTGGTGTTGGAGGATAACGGAAAAGGTTTTGATATTGAGAACTTAAAGGCGAATTCAGGAATGGGTTTACAAAACATCAGGGAACGGGCTAAGCTGTTGAACGGAAGCGCTGAGATAAACGCTGCCCCGGGCCAGGGTACTGTAATAGAGATACATATTCCTATAGAACAATGAACAACATACGTTTATTAATGGCAGATGATCATCCGCTCATTCGGGAAGGGTTCAAATCATTGTTGATGAAGAATGAACGTTTTGAAATTGTCGGCATTGCAGAAAACGGAAAGGAACTGGTAGAGCTGGCGGAAAGGCTTCAGCCGGATATTATCTTGACGGACATAAATATGCCGGTGTTAAATGGAATGGCGGCAATAGAACAAATCGGAAAACTTTACCCAGATATAAAATGTGTTATTCTTACTATGCATGAAGAGCGTGCCTATGTTTTGCAAGCGTTGAAAATTGGAGTGTATGGTTATATCTTAAAAAATATTGAACGCTACGATCTCGAGAAAGCGATAATATCGATTTTCGAAGGAGGAAAATATTTCAGTCCGATAGTAACCAATATTTTGGCGGAGTCTGTCGTTCGTCCGGAACAAAATATGGTATCAGAATTAACGCCGCGCGAAATTCAGGTGCTTGAATTGGTAGCCGAAGGGTACAGCACAAAGCAGGTGGCGGATAAACTCGGAATAGGTACCCGTACAGTTGAATCTCATCGGGTCAATATGCTAAAGAAGATGAAAGTCAATAACACGGCTGAGCTTGTAAAAAAAGCAATTGAAATGAAGATTATTTAGATCACGGGCAGAAAGAATCGCCATAGGCAGATCTTATTCATAATCTTTTCGTTACATATTAATACGTCCTTTTCAGAATGGAAACGATCTTAAAAACTGATCATAAATACATAGAGGTCGCCGATCGGATTGAAGCGCTGATAGAAAAAAGAGTTCTAAAAGTCGGTGATAAGTTGCTTTCTGTGCGCGCCCTTAGCAAGGAGCAGGGAATCAGCTTGAGCACTGCTTTTCAGGCCTATTACCTTCTTGAAAGCAAAGGTTTGGTGGAAGCACGTCCTCAGTCCGGCTACTACGTTAAATATTCTCCAGAGCATATTCTGGACCTACCTAATATCAGCGAACCATCGGATGATGCGCTTCCGGTAAGTGTAGATGAAATGATCAATAGCGTATACGTTGACATCAACTCGCGCAGCCTGCTGAATTTTTCTATGGCGGCACCTTCATTCGAATTACTACCGACTGCTAAACTAAACAAGGCAGTGATGCATGCGCTTCGAAACTCGCCAACCAGTTGTCTAAACTATGAACATATCCAGGGCAATGTTTTACTCCGTAAACAGATTGCCAGGCAGGCATTCAACTGGGGAGGAACTCCAAGTGAGGATGATATCGTCGTGACCGCGGGTTGTGTGGAAGCTTTGTCGCTATGTCTTAAAGCTATCACAAAACCGGGAGATGCTGTTGCTCTCGAAAGCCCTACATATTTTGCACTTTTCCAGGTCATGGAAAGTCACGGCCTGAAAGTAGTGGAGCTGCCAACGGACCCGGTATCCGGCATCGACATTGACTATCTGGCCCAGGCAATTCCCAAGTTTAACATCAAGGCTTGCCTCGTAGTTAATAATTTCAATAATCCATTGGGAAGTTGCATGCCCGACGACCGGAAAAAAATTCTGGTTGACATGCTTGCAAAAAGAGAAATTCCATTGGTGGAAGATGACATTTATGGCGAATTATATTTTGGCAAAACAAGGCCAAAGACTTGCAAGACCTTCGATAAAAAAGGCCTTGTTTTGCACTGTGCGTCTTTCTCCAAATCGTTGGCTCCGGGTTACCGGATAGGCTGGACCATACCGGGAAAGTTCAAAGAGAAGGTGATCCGCCTCAAACGTATGCACACCGTATCCACCAATACGCTTGCGCAGGCCGCTGTGGCTGACTTCCTTAGCAACGGTAGGTATGAGTTGCATTTAAGGCACCTGCGCAGAGCGTTGCACACTCAGTCGTTGCGGTATATCCAGGCTGTGTCTGATTATTTTCCGGAAGACACCAGAATTACAAGGCCGCAGGGCGGTTTTACGCTTTGGATTGAAATGAACAAAAGAATAAACGCTTATAAGCTTCACAAGCGCGCCTTGAAGCATAGTATCGGTATCGCACCTGGCCAGATTTTTTCATCTCAGGGTAACTTTGAGAATTGCTTTCGAATCAGCTACGGCGAACCGTGGTCGGCCAAGATTGATGATGGCTTGAAGACCTTGGGAAAGCTGATGAAAGAAATGAAATAAAGACGATCTAACGGACCACCTATAGCATTTCCATAAACAAGTTTTCGCAATCGATTTAGGTAACAAAAAGTGCGATTTAATTACATAAACGCACAATCACCGCAACGTTTTGGTAGTTTTACATGTTCAATATCATAGATAAACATGATGTTGATTTAACTTATATGAATAGTATACAACTTTTGGGTCTTGCTGCCGGAATGCTTACGACGATAGCGTTTTTACCACAGGTCGTCAAGACCTGGAAAAGCCGGTCGGCGAAGGACTTATCCTTAGGCATGTTCTCACTTTTTTGTCTGGGTGTAGCGTTGTGGCTGGCTTATGGAATGTTGGTTCGCGATATCCCGGTGATCGCAGCGAACCTGCTGACACTTATGCTGGCGTCTACGCTGTTGTTTTTTAAACTTCGCTTTAAAGAGTGATTCGGCTCCATGGTGTGCGTTTGTACGCGCGGATGGTAAAATAAAGGACGAGTATCTGAAAAGGAATCACTGCTGCGAGAAAGATCGAATTGTCTGTCAGCAAAGTCATCAGGTAATGACTTAGTCCCAGTGAGCCGATCAGGAGAAATGTTAAAATGCTACGCATTAGGTTGCCGCTTTGTGTTCTTACATCCGGCGCCATTGAAAGTGGAAGCTTTCGTTTGTTGATCATGGCCAGAATCATTAGCATGATGAAATTGTTCAGCATGGCGATCAGCACATCGTCAAGAACCCTTAGCCCCCAAATCAGCAAAACAAAAATGCTGATAATAATGTAGCCTGGGAAGAACAGCCTCACACAAATTGCTTTTAACGCACCGGAAAGAATTTTGCCGGGGCCGTGTATGGGTGTTGAGTAATATATCCAACTGGCTCTGAAATCGTCCGAGTAAGGAATCTCATAAAGCGCTACCTGGAGTACCATGAAAGTCAAATACAACAGCATTAAATAGTACTGCGTGTGCGGCAGGTTCGCCCAGGTGGTGGCCAGGTCTTCCTGACTTCTCATCATAAAAATGAGACCGAATACAGCGATGTATCCGAATGAGGGATAAATTTTAAGCTTTATTTTTCGGTCTCTGCCAAGCACTTTGTAGATGACGTCGAATGTAGCTCTTTCCTCTGGCGATCTCGTCACCCAATGTGAAATCTTGCGTATGATACTCTCATCTTTCCTTGTTTCCTTTTCAATTTGTTGGGCGCCTTCCCCAAGCGTTGCAATTCTTCGGTTAAACGCTGGCGACAGATAACGGTTGACGATGTAAAGGCCGATTGGCGGTAATACAAAAGCGCAAAAAACCAGGGCCAGGTGAGGCGTGTCATACAATTTGTACAGCACTGACTCCATAGACGCTGCCATCCAAATGGGTGGAAGCAAAAAAGACCACCATTTTATGTCAAAAGAAAAAGCGTTTACATCCATGCGTTCGATCATCCTGGGAAGAATTTGGTAACCTGCCATAATCACGATCGCCATCACAATTTGGAAATAGTTGATGATGCTCCTCAGCCTTTCTTCGCTGGCAAACTGCATAATGGCGAGATACAATGCATTAGTCATTACGAGAGCAGATAGAATTGAAAGGCCGACAAGGATCCAGAACGCCATAAAAAGTAGTGCGCCGTTCTGAACGAATACGACAATAGATGGGATAATGGAAAGTCCCGCTGCGAGCTGACCCAGATACAATAAGATGTGTATTATTCTTGCAGTGAACAAGGTCTTGCTGTCGACCGGCCGGGGAAGAATTATAGTATTGTCACTTGTATCCAGCAATATGGATGAAAAATCTGTTATCAACGTCATAGACACCATCACCATGATGTATGTGAAAAATACAATCATGGAAAGAATAAAGGACGGTATGTTGTACATGGCCAGCGAAACGAAGGCACCGAAAATTGCGTAGAAGAACAGTGTTAAATCGAATGTATGGGCCGGATCTTTTTTACGCTTCCGCGTATAGCCCACGAGGTGCCTTCGATTATCCATCGTAAGTTTTGTTGCTACAATGGCGCGCATCTGATAATAATCCACACCCGTTGCGCGGAATATCCACGATGATAAATCCAGAAGCCTGAGTAAAAAAAGTTCCACCGTTAACTTTCCAGAATGTTGATAAAATCGCCCGCAGCCCTTTCATGTTCCCTGCTGCCCGTGAGGTCTGTGAAAATCTGTTCGAGAGATCCCTTCGCCTGCGAATTAAGTTCATCGAAGGTTCCATTGGCGATCAGTTCTCCTTTGTTTATGATGATAATCCGATCGGATATTTTTTCTACCACGTCCATTAAGTGAGAACTATAGAAAATAGTCTTACCACCCTTTTTCAATTGAGTCAATATTTCCTTTACTAAGATGACCGCATTTGCATCCAGTCCTGAAAGCGGCTCGTCGAGGAATAGGATTGCAGGGTTGTGAAGCATTCCCGCGATCAGCAAAACCTTTTGTCGCATGCCCTTTGAAAATGTTGTCATCCTTGAATCCTCATACTTACCGAGATCAAAAAGCCTCAGGAGATCCTTTGTTTTTTTATCAACCTGCGACCGATCCATTTTGTATAGTTGTCCCACAAACTGAAGGTATTCTATCGGCGTGAGTGTCTCGTATAGTGCAGCGTTTTCTGGTATATAGCCGATACGTTTTTTTACTTCCATGATATCGCGACGGATGTCCATCCCTAATACCATAGCATCGCCTTCGAAGTCGGGAATTATTCCGGTTAAAATCTTGATCGTTGTGCTTTTTCCGGCGCCATTCGGCCCGATGTATCCTATAATCTCGCCCGCATGAATGTCGAGATTGATGTTGCACAAGACCGGCGTTGCAAAAGATTTGGAGAGGTTTTGTGTAATGATGACCGACCTTGAATCCATAACAGTTGGTTGTGGATACAATGATACGAGGTTTGAAGTTTATGGTTTGAAGTTTAAGGTTTAAACTTTCTGACTTCCACGCGCCTGCGAAACTTTACTATTTCCCACAACCGATCGGCCAGAAACTTTGAACCTTAGACTTTAAACCTGGAACTGCTCGTTACTCATACCGCAACGTCTCAACCGGATTTCGGGTAGCCGCCTTAAATAAATGCCAGCTGACGGTGATAGCGGAAATAATAAGAATGCAAGCTGCTGCAATTAGAAAAATCCACCAGTTCAATTGGGTTCGATATGCAAACTCTTGCAGCCATTTGTCCATCAAGTACCACGAAATTGCTGAACCAAAAATAATTGCTGCTATTATCCATCTCAGGAAATCTATTGACAATATAGCCGCGATATGGGCAAATGAAGCTCCTACTATTTTTCTAATACCGATTTCCTTCGTTCGCTTGCTGGCAAAGAAAGAAGCAAGCCCTAATAATCCGAGGCAAGCAATGCAAACAGAAATAAGAGAAAATACCGTATACACCATTGTCATGATAGTTTCTCTTTCGAATAACTTGTTGAAATCATCATCGAGGAAAGAAAATTCGAATGGATATGTAGGAGCCAACTTTTTCCATGTTTCTTCAATGTGTGATAACGTAGCCGGAATATTCGACCCATCAATCTTCACCAAAATAAATGTTGCACGGTGCTGCGGATCAGTTTCCACATCCAGTGGAAAAATAACGAGCGGCTCTATGGCAAAGTGAAAAGATTTGAAATGGAAATCTTTCACGACTCCGACTACGTCCATTTCGCGTCGGCCTAATGTCCCTCTGTCAATTGTTAATTCAAACGGCGTTTCAGTATTGAGCAAGCGCACAGCCGCTTCATTTAACACTGCCTCACCAGCGTAATCATCAAGAAAGGCTTTGCCCGAGATCAATTCCAAGTCAAGTGTTTTAAAGATATCAGCATCTGCAACCAACGGAAAGATAGTCTTCCATTCATCGACGGGTGTTCCGGCGAAATGCTGGCCATGTCCATTGAATTCGCGGCCTGGTAGTGTTTCAGAATAACTTACGCTTTGTATTCCAGCAATGTTCTGCAGTTCAGTCTTAAATGTTGTTTTGTTTTTTGCCAATGTTCCGGCTCTTTTAATTACAACGATCTGATCCTTTTGGAAGCCAACATTTTTTTCTGTCATAAACGCAAGTTGCTTATATACGACCAGCGTGCTTGCAATCATAACAACGCAAATTGTAAATTGGAGAATAACCAGCGAGTTGCGTAGCCACAAACGATCCCCTTTTGCATGCGTATCGCCTTTTAACGCGCGGATAGGACTAAAGGAAGCGAAGGTAAATGCTGGGTAAATTCCTGATGTAACTCCCAATGTTATTCCAAAACAGAGCAGTCCGGCGATCAGTTTCGGATCTGTATAGCTAAGCGCGAGCTGTTTTTGTGTTACACTGTTGAAGGTCGGCAATGTCATTTCTATAAGGCCAATGGCTAAGAACAGTCCGATAAACACTAATAGTGTTGACTCGATTATAAACTGTCCAATTAACGCACCACTTTTGCTACCCGTCACTTTGCGAATGCCAACCTCCTTGGCTCGTGAAAATATTAGCACTGTTGCAAGGTTTGTATAATTGCTGGCGACCAGAACGAGGATGATCATGCCGACAATTCCCAGTGCATATGTGAGCAGCCGCTTTCCTTCCCTGTTTTCAAAAAGCATGGTGCTCAAATGCACATCTGTAAGCGGCATCAGAAACAATTCATATTTATTTCCGCCACTATACATTTCATCATACGTTTTTTGAAAACGTTCTACGAAATATGGGTTGAGATTTTTCTGCAGGAACTGAGGCAGTCTGCTTTCAACCTTATTTTTTACAGCCCCCTCAGCTAGTAGCGCATACGTGACAAAGGTATGATTCTGCCAACCCCCAAAGTCAAAATTGATTGACTTCAATGAACTAAGTGAAAGAAGTATATCGATTTTAAGGTGACTGTTGTCCGGCAATTTCTTGATTATGCCTGTCACAATACATTCGCTGAAAAAATGTTCGAAATGCAAGCTCTTACCTAACGGGTCTTCATTGCCAAAATATTTAATGGCAATTTCTTCCGTAATCACAATGGAGTTAGGTTGTTTTAATGCTGTTGTCGGGTCTCCGGCAACAAATTGAAAAGTAAAAATGTCGAAGACAGATGAGTCGGCTCCGATAATATTGTTCTCAGCAAATTTTTTATCATTGCGAGAGACCAGTACATCTGAGAACCAGGTACAAAGCCGAACCGTTGCTTCGATTTCAGGAAAAAATTCTTTCAGCGCGGGACCCGTCGGAGGAGTTGTCCATCCTCCAGTGCCTTCGGATTCGCCATCCTTCTCATGAACACCAACCAGGAAGATCCGGTCTTTTTTTTCGTGGAAATTGTCATAAGACATTTCGTGCCAGGTGTACATGCCCAGAAGTAAGGCCGACGCCATGCCGATGGACATGCCCAGGATGAGAATGACTGTGTAAAACTTATTTCGGAGAATGTTTCTCCAGGAAATGATCAGGTAGTGACGAAACATCGTAAAGGACTTGGTGTCTACGGAATGCAAAACTGTACCAATATAAAGATGCGTTTTTCCAACGATTAATCAAGCTTGCTGACTTTGGTGATGAACGTAATTGATGA
>CAMLER010000106.1 GCA_946478915.1 uncultured Chryseolinea sp. | reverse complement strand
TCAATTATTCCGGCGATCCAGGCTCTGCCGAATGTAGATCGTGTTGAGTTCGTCGCACCTTACGAAAGATTGCTCACAAGCGGTCGCAAAAGATCTGAGCAAAAGACAAAAGAAATAAAAACTGCATCCTCTACGCAGTTTCAACTTCAGATGATAGGTTTGGACGAGATGCATAGCGCCGGCTATCGCGGCGATAACGTAATAGTTGCGGTCTTCGACGGTGGGTTTCCGGGTGTCGATACGGCCGAACCGTTTAGGCATATTTTTGATGAAAGTCGAATGAACCTTGCAGTTTCTACCGACTTTATAAGAAATAGCGGCGATGTATTTCAATACGATGATCATGGTACTCAGGTCTTTTCTATTATCGCTGGTTTTCAGGAAGGATTTTTTACGGGGGGATCCTACGAAGCAGAATATCAACTTTATGTTACCGAGGATCCGGCCAGTGAATTTCGTATCGAAGAATATAATTGGTTGTTTGCGGCCGAGCGCGCCGACAGCGCTGGCGTTGATGTTGTTAATTCGTCGCTCGGTTATTATGATTTTAATGACAGCGATATGAATTACGCTCAAAGCGATATGGATGGCAAAACCACCGTTTCATCTAAAGCTGCTCAAATGCTTGCTGACCGGGGGGTGATTGTGGTGTGCAGTGCAGGGAATGAAGGGAACATTGCATGGAAAATTATTACTGCGCCGGCAGATGCAAAAGATGTTCTGGCTGTGGGAAATGTTAATAGCGCTGGACTGAGGGCCGGCTCAAGTTCGATCGGTCCTGCAGCTGATGGGCGCATAAAGCCTGACGTTGCAGCATTAGGAGTGAATACAAGCGTTATTAAACCCAGTGGTGGACTTGGTTCCGCTTCCGGAACATCACTAGCCTCCCCGTTGGTAGCCAGCCTGGCAGCCGGTATTCGTCAACGATACCCCCAGCTTACCAACCTCCAGGTCATTAATGCCATTCGCAAATCGGCATCTCAGGCTGCAAACCCTGATAATCTCCTGGGATTTGGAATCCCTAATTTTACTGCGGTGGTAAACTATGTGGAGCAGTCGCATCAGGAAAATGTGTTTGAGGTATATCCGAACCCAGTCACCAAGGATTCAATTACAATTAGCCCCTACGATCCCAGCCTGGTCAGGTCTTGCAAGATTGAAGTCTTGACTTCACAAGGGCAGACGGTATATGAGGCATCTGTTAATTTTTCATGGGCGAATCGAACGCATACATCCTACGTTACAGGCCTTCCATCAGGCTTTTACTTCATGCGAATTTCGTGGGGTGATAAGAAGTTTACCTACCGCCTGGTAAAGGTTTGATCTTTCGTTTTTGCAAAGACGAATGCACGTTTCATCAACCCGTTCTACAGCAGACACCACTAGCCTTAGCCTAGGTTATTTAGACGTCTCCGACCCACACAAATGGTATACTTCAAAAACTTTACTGTACTTTTGATGTCGAAAATTAATGGACCCAATCAAGATCTAAAATGCGGAATCACTTGGTCGCACCCTCTATACTCGCAGCGGATTTCGGGAACCTGGAGCGCGCTGTAAAAATGATAAACGACAGTGACGCCGATTGGATTCATGTCGATATCATGGATGGAGTTTTCGTTCCCAATTTTTCAATGGGTATTCCTGTAGTCGAAGCAATCAAACGCCATGCAAAAAAACCATTGGATGTGCATTTAATGATTATTAATCCGGACCAGCACGTAAGCGCATTTCGCGATGCCGGCGCTGATCATATTTCTGTGCACATTGAAATTTGTAATCATCTGGAAAGAAACATACAGCAAATAAAAAGTCTTGGCTGTCTGGCGGGCGTCGCACTCAATCCACATACACCGGTGGCTTCGTTAGAAAATGTTATTGCTGAGTTAGACCTCGTTTGTGTTATGTCGGTTAACCCTGGTTTTGGAGGCCAAAAATTCATTGAGCAAACCTACCAAAAGGTTCAGCGATTGAGAGAAATGATCGTATCTACCAGGTCGAGTGCAAAAATTGAAATTGATGGGGGCGTCAACACCGGAAATGCGCGGAGACTGTTGGATGCCGGAGCAGATGTTCTGATCGCGGGCAACTTTGTTTTCAACAGTACCGATCCCAAGGCGGTCATCAGGCAACTTAAAACTATTTAGTACGTATTTGTCACCATAGCAGAAACAAGTTTAGTACAGGAAATAGGCCCCATGAGGAAATGATAAAGCCAAAGAAGAATTCTTCAAATCTGCATTTGCACACTTGTTTTAGCGATGGTTTACTAATCCAATGAAACGCGAATCCGCAAATCTTTCGGCAGGATTTTTGAATTTCCTGGTGCAAGCAACCATGAACAAAGCACCTTTCCTTTCTATATAAACTAACTTTTGTTTCGATGATATCTTCACAATTAAAATCGGCTTGTTGGATTGCACTCATAGTTACTTCGGTTTCCTGTCAGCCGCGCACGGTGACCCGTGTTGAGCCGAACACACAGATTGATCTTAGCGGAAGATGGAACGACACCGATTCCAGAATGGTAGCCGAAAAAATGATCAATGATTTGTTCGTGTCTGAACGTTTTAAGGAATACGCTCAACAAAGGAATAAGAAGCCTGTAATCATTGTAGGTCTTATCAGAAACAAAACAAGTGAACATATCGACGCCGCTAATTACGTCAAGAAATTTGAAATGGCGATTTATAATTCCAATGCTGCTGATCTTGTAGAATCAGACGAATTTCGGGATCAATTGAGGAAGGAGCGGGCGGAACAACAGGACTTTGCAGACCCGGCGACTATCGCGCAATGGGGCAAGGAAACCGGAGCCGATCTTATGTTATTTGGTGAAATGACGTCCGAGATCGATTCGCACAACAATCGACGCGTTGTAAACTACATCACCACGCTTTATCTCACAAATGTTGAAACCAATAAGCGGGTCTGGTATGGGCAACACGAGATCAAAAAGCTGGTAAAGAATTGATTGTGTCCCTGACCAAAAAAGTATTCATTCTTCTTTGGTTGCCAGCGTTTACCCTTATCGTTGGCGCATGCGCCACCTACTATCAAAAGCACTTCGACTTTAACGCCGAATTTGAGCACGGCAATTTGGAGAAGGCGCTTGAAGCCCTGAAGAGAAGAGAGCGCGATGGTGAAGGGAAAACACGATTTCTTTACGATGTAAACAAAGGATTGCTGCTTTCCATTCTGGGAGAATATGAAGAGAGCAATAATCATTTTGAAAAGGCCTTTCTCTTTGGCGAAGATTATCGCATTAATTATCTGGCCGAAGCATCGTCCTACTTCACTAATCCAAACGTTACTGCTTATCGCGGCGAAGACCACGAGCATCTCATGGTTTTGTATTTTAAGGCAATAAACTTTTTAAAAATGAATCGGCCGCAGGAAGCCTTGGTAGAGTGCCGCAGACTAAACATCCGGCTAACTCAACTCAACGACAAATATTCCTCTGCCCACAAATTTCAGCGTGACGCATTTGTGCACACGCTCATGGGTATAATATATCAGTCGACCCGCGATTACAACAATGCCTTTATTGCATATCGCAACGCCTTAGAAGTATACGAAACCGACTATGCGAAAATGTTCGGAATATCAGCGCCGAATCAACTTAAGATTGATCTGCTCAACACGGCTTCATGGACTGGATTTCACGAGGAGTTTGAAAAGTACAAAGAGCAGTTCGGTATGCCGGACTTTGTAGCCGTTCGCCCTGAAGCAGACCTTGTTTTCTTTTGGCACAACGGACTGGGACCTGTAAAAGAGGAGTGGAGCATCAATTTCATTATCAACGCCGGAGCCGCAAACACCGTGGTGTTTAGCAATGCAGAAATGAGTTTCAGTTTTCCTTATACGGTAACTGATCAAAACGATCGTGCAGAGCTTTCAAAGCTTGAAGTATTTCGTGTTGCCTTTCCCCGATATCGGGAGCGCCAGTTATACTTTCATTCAGCGAAACTTCAATCCGACTCAGTAGATTACTCCCTTGAGCTTGCAGAAGACATCAACAAAGTGGCCTTCCACAGCCTGCAACAACGGATGCTTCAGGAATTTGGAAAAGGATTGCTGCGGGCTGCTTTAAAGAAAGCAACAGAACATAGCATACGAAAAGAGGATGAAACTCTTGGCGCTGTAATAGGTCTTATGAACGCAATAACCGAAAAGGCCGACACCAGAAACTGGCAAACGTTACCGCATAGTATTTACTACTCCCGTGTTCCCTTGAAAGAAGGCGTTAATCCCCTGAAGTTTACCTTAGAAAGTAATAATCGACGGAATATCGATTATGACTTTACCTACACGGCAAAGAAAGGTGAGACACTATTCCATACCTTTTCGTCGTTAGAGACGATGACTGGACCATTCAGGTATTACTGAGATAGGATGATTGCCGAAATTGCATTACCTTTACCCTTTAATGGTCAGATTATTAAAGGCTTACCCTTTTTATTGAAGGAAGTTTAAATCATTTTTTTCTGAAGCGTAACATTTTTATTATCACGCTCTTACTGTGTAGCGTTGCCGCTATTAGCGACGTATTCGGTCAGTATGAAAATGAAACTGACGCAACGATACCGTTAGAGCACTTTTACATCAAACGTCAGGGGACGGGATTCTTCAGAAAAATATTTAGCAAAGTTACTTTTGGTCTTAGCTCGGGTTACGGAAGTACCACCTTCAAACATGAATTGGATGGTTTCGGAATTCTGCAAAATCCCGGCGTCGCGCCAAGACTTTTCCAGCCGTCAGATATTTCGTCAGGACACACAAACTGGTTTAACACGGTTACACCAGCAACGAATACAACTTCTGGCAGTTCATTTCTGGTAAACTCAGATACCTCAACAATTGGATTCAAAAGTAAATCTTTTAATATTCCGATTCGTGCAACGCTTCATGTTGAGTTCGACCGGTTCAGAATCGGCGGTGGTTATTCATTCGAGTATACCAGGGTAGGGGATTTCAGTCCGCTAAGTTATAGTGATCGGATCAGTGACTATTCACCAGAAGTATCCAGTTTCTTCCTCAAAAAATACTTCTTTTCTTTGGGTGCATCGGTCTATCGATATTATGAATACCTCCTGGTTGTCGACGCAAACATTGGAGGGTATAAATTGGGAAAAGACTTTGATGCAGGATCTATAAAGACCGGTGCTTTCGTCAACCTGGGTGTAACAGTTGAACGTGAAATGTCCGAGTACTTCAAGTTGTTTGTGAGGCCCTCTTATGAGATTAAAAGTTACGACCTGGACTTTCCTGAGTCAGGTCAAAAAATTAATCATAAGCTGAATGCTTTTTACTTGAACATCGGTGCCACCTACCGTATACCTGAACTTCGGAGATGCTTTCTTAAAAATTGCAAGGCGCAAATGAATCATGCGCATGGAAACAGGGAATATCGCAGCAGAGTGCATCCCATCTATAAAAAACAAAATCCACACTATGGGGAAAATCACCCCGTTATTATCAAGTATAAGGGGAGGAATAAGAAGAAGTTGAATCCGTACTAGTCGTTATCCGTGAATCGTTAATCGTTATCAGTTATCCGTTAGTCGTCCCGCATATCCACTAGTTTCTGTTGGTAATTAATGATAATGGTGTCATCAAATATGGAAGTCATTGGCACCACAGGATCGTGGGGCTCGGATAACGGATAACTATTAACGGATAACGGATAACTATTACCCAATAACTCTTAACTATTAACTATTAACTATTATACAAATCCTCTATCTTGCGCGTCTCAAAAAATGGCCTGAAATAATTAACAATTTAACTCGTACATGGCAGAAGAGACCAATGATTTACCCCCTGCAAGACAGAGTATTATCCCGATAAATATTGAAGATGAGATGAGGGGAGCGTACATCGATTATTCGATGTCCGTTATTATTTCCAGAGCCCTTCCGGATGTCCGCGATGGCTTGAAGCCCGTTCATAGACGGGTACTTTTCGGAATGCAGGAATTAGGCGTTAATTACAATAAACCTTATAAGAAATCAGCCAGAATTGTCGGAGAGGTGTTGGGAAAATATCACCCGCACGGTGATGCCTCGGTGTACGACACCATGGTTCGCATGGCCCAGGATTGGTCATTGCGTTATACTTTGGTTGATGGACAGGGAAATTTTGGGTCGATTGATGGGGATTCGCCGGCAGCAATGCGTTATACTGAGGCGCGACTTCGAAGAATTGCGGAAGAACTGCTGGCGGATATCAACAAGGATACCGTCGACTTCCAACCTAACTTTGATGATTCCCTTAAGGAGCCTTCCGTTCTTCCGGGCAAGTTTCCGAATTTGTTGGTTAATGGTTCGTCAGGCATCGCCGTCGGAATGGCAACCAACATGGCACCTCACAATTTGAAGGAGGTAATCGAAGGGGTTATAGCCTATATCGATAACAACGAAATTACTGTTCCTGAACTGATGAAGTTCATAACAGCCCCGGACTTCCCGACCGGCGGTATTATTTATGGTCATTCAGGTATCCAGGAAGCGTTCCTCACAGGCAGGGGGAGGATTGTGGTGCGGGCGCGAGCAGAGATCGTTACCTCTCAGAGTGGAAAGGATCAGATCATTGTAACGGAAATTCCGTACATGGTGAATAAAGCGATGATGATCGAAAAGACCGCAGCGCTTGTCAATGAGAAAAAAATCGAAGGTATTTCAGACATACGTGACGAATCCGATCGCGAAGGCTATCGGATCGTTTATGATTTGAAAAGAGATGCAATACCTAATATTGTTCTTAACAACCTTTTCAAATACACCCAGCTCCAATCAGCTTTTAGCGTAAACAATGTCGCTCTGGTCAAGGGCCGTCCATTGACGCTTAACCTCAAAGACTTAATCAAATATTTCGTCGAGCACCGACATGAAGTTGTGGTGCGCCGGACAAAATTTGAGCTCGCCGAAGCTGAAAAAAGGGCTCACATTCTTGAAGGGTACCTCATTGCGCTGGATAATCTTGATGAAGTAATTGCGCTTATCCGTTCTTCTAAAGACCCCGAGACCGCCAAAGAGGGACTGGTCAGCCGGTTTAGCCTTTCAGAAATTCAGGCAAAAGCAATCCTCGACATGCGGTTGCAGAGACTCACTGGTCTGGAAAGGGAAAAGATTCAGCAGGAGTATGACGAAGTAAAGAAGCTCATAGAGCACTTAAATAATATTCTTTCCGATGAATCGCTTCGTATGAAGATCATCAAAGACGAACTAACGGAACTCAAGGACCGATATGGCGATGAGCGTCGGACCGAAGTGGTGCTAAACGAAGATGATATATCATTCGAAGATATGATTCCCAACGAGGATATGGTGATTACCATTTCCAATCAGGGGTATATCAAGAGAACCTCCCTTTCCGAATACCGGACGCAGGGAAGGGGAGGCATAGGTTCGCGCGGCGTTGTCACCAAGGAGGACGACTTTACGGAACATCTTTTCATCGCTCAGGCACATAATTATCTTTTGATTTTTACAAACCAGGGAAAGGTATACTGGAAAAAAGTGTACGAGATTCCTGAAGGAACGAAGACATCTAAAGGTCGCGCCGTTCAAAATCTCATTAATATCGAACCCGGCGATACAGTACGAGCTATTATCAATGTAAAAAACCTTGAGGACGAACAATACATCAACAATAATTTCGTGATATTGTGCACCGAAAAAGGGACTATCAAGAAGACCTCATTGGAAGCATACTCGAGGCCACGTCAAGGCGGTATCAACGCTATTTCGATCCAGGAAGGGGACAGGCTTCTAAATGCCTCATTAACAAATGGTAATAACCACATTATTATAGCAAAAAGTGAAGGTAAGGCGGTGCATTTCCATGAAGGAGATGTACGACCGATGGGCAGGACGGCGACCGGCGTTCGTGCTACTACGCTCGAATCGGAAAACGATAAGGTAATCGGGATGGTTTGTATAAACCGTGAGGACGCAAATTTGTTAGTGGTATCAGAGAAGGGTTATGGAAAGCGATCATTGATTGATGACTACCGGATCACCAAACGAGGGGGTAAGGGAGTTAAGACATTAAACATAACCGAGAAAACTGGCAAGCTTGTTGCCATCAAGGAAGTTGTCGATGACGACGAATTGATGATAATCAATCGTTCCGGCATTACCATTCGGATAAAAGTAAGTGAACTCCGCATTATGGGACGTGCAACTCAAGGCGTACGATTGATAAAATTGAATGAGGACGACAGAATTTCGTCTGTAGAAAAAATTCAGAAGATCGACAAGATAGAAGAAGAACAACCCTAATAAATAAATAATAAACCTGTATCTAAAATGAAACGATTTACACTCTTACTGTTGATGTTAACTTCAGTATTTGTCTACGCACAAAAGGCGCCCAAGCCTAACTTAAATAAAGCGCTCAATTCCTGGAAAGAGGGAAAGCTGGACGAGGCTAAGGCCAACATCGATCTCGCGACGACATATGAAAAGACCAAGGATGATGCTAAGACCTGGTATTACCGCGGACTCATTTACGCATCCATCGATACTACATCTAACGAAGCGTTTAAAGGCCTCGCCACCGATGCTTATAAAACAGCAGTTGAATCTTTTAAGAAAGCGGATGAACTTAACGGCAATGACAAAGAATTATTTATTACCGACGCCAGCGGACTTCCTATTTTGAAGTCGCAGCAAATAGCCAACTGGCAAGGTAACTACCTCAATACCGGTGCTGCTCAGTATCAGGAAGAAGACCTCGAGGGTGCTTTGAAGAACTTTGAAAAAGCCCAGGAGATTTCTCCGAACGATACTACTGCATATTTCTACGCCGGATTTGTCGCAAATAGTCTGGAGGACTACGATAAAGCCATTCAGAATTTTAAAAAGTACAATGAACTGGGTGGAAAATCTTCTGACGGTTATTCCATCATGATCAATATCAATAGTGGTCCAAAAGAAAACAAAGAGGAAGCGTTGAAACTTGTGAGAGAAGCTAAGGCGAAGTTTCCTGCAAATCAGGATTTTCCGAAAGTGGAAATTGGACTGCTCATCGACCTGAAGCGAATTGATGAAGCTAAATCCGGTTTGGAAAGTGCTCTGAAGACGGAACCTAACAATAAGATCCTTCACTTTTATCTGGGTTATGCAAATGCAAGTCTGAACAATGTGGAGGCGGCGAAAAAGAATTATGAAGATGCATTAAAATTAGATCCGCAATATTTTGAAGCATCGCTATACCTTGCCAAATTAATGATTACAGAAGCTGTTGCAATCAAGAAGGAAATGGCCAACCTTGGTATTAGTGCAGCCGATAAGAAGAAGAAATTCGACCTCGACAAAGTTTTGGTGGAAAAGCTTAAACTTGCTTTGCCGTACTGGGAATCTGCAGAGAAGATTAAGCCCGATGATCAGGAAGTTTTAGATACGCTTTACGGAATTTACACCGATCTTGACATGCAGGATCAGCTGAAGAGAATAGAAAAAAGATACAAAGAGCTTGGAATGGATAACTAAACATTCCAAATGTTAAAAAGGAAGAGGCTGGTTTATACACCAGCCTTTTTTATTTCTTGATGTAGCATCAGAAGGTTACATTTAAATATATTTTTATCCCAGTATGCGAGTTGCCCTCTTTATTCCATGCTACATCGATCAGTTCTATCCCCGCGTTGCGATCGCAACGCTGGAGCTACTGGAAAGGCTTGGAATAGAAGTTTATTATCCTCCGGATCAAACGTGCTGTGGCCAGCCGATGGCTAATGCTGGCTTCGAACACCTGACTCAGGAAACCTCTTCTTTATTTGAGAAAAACTTTAGGGGATTTGATTATATTGTTTCACCATCAGGAAGTTGTGTTCTCCATATAAAGCATCATTTGCTTGGCCATAAAAGCGAAGATCAGGCGACTAATATCAAGTCGAGAATTTTTGAACTCACAGAATTCCTTACCGACATTTTAAAGGTTACTGACCTATCCGCACGATTTCCACACGCGGTCGGATTGCACCAAAGTTGCCACGGGCAAAGAGGTTTGCATCTTGCTCAAATGTCGGAAATAGTAGGAACGCCTTTTTCGAAAGCTGAATATTTGCTGAATATGGTTTCTGAGCTTAAACTGATCTCCCTCGATCGCTCAGATGAATGCTGTGGCTTTGGTGGAACTTTCTGCGTTACGGAGGAAGCGATATCTGCCAAGATGGGCGCCGATCGTGTTCGCGATCATATTTTGCATGGCGCTGAATTTATCACGGGAAGCGACATGTCGTGCTTAATGCACCTCGAGGGAATTCTTCGAAGAGAAAAGAGTCGCGTGCGCGTAGTTCATATTGCAGAAATCCTAAACGCTAACACCTAATGAACGAACATAATGCATCAGATCATGCCTCGCTTTCCGCTGCATTCAACAGAGATGAAGAGCGAGTGGATTGGCATGATAAAACGTTGTGGTTCGTGCGCGCAAAGCGGGACAAAGCAGCGCGACAGATTGCGGAGTGGGAACAGTTGCGTTCGATAGCGTCGCAGATAAAAGAGAATGTTCTGGGCAATCTTCATAAATATCTCGAGCAGTTTGAGCAGGAAGCTATTGCCAATGGTGTGAATATACATTGGGCAGCAACAGCGAAAGATCATAACGAAATTGTGCACAGGATCATCGAAAGCAAAGGCATTAAGAGGATAGTCAAGAGCAAATCGATGCTGACGGAAGAATGCCATCTTAACAAATTCCTTGAAAGCAAAGGGATTGAGGTTGTCGATACTGATCTTGGTGAAAGAATTGTTCAACTGGCTAAAGAATCTCCAAGTCACATCGTACTACCCTGTATTCATAAAAAGAAAGAGGAGATCGGT
>CAMLER010000105.1 GCA_946478915.1 uncultured Chryseolinea sp. | reverse complement strand
GCGGCACTGTTCGCATATTCATCGAATCCCTGACTATAAGCCTCATCGATGTAAGCCTTCGACAAGCGTATGGAGTTCGCGTTGACCTGGATGGCTTCCGCAAGAATGTTATATGGCTTTAGACGCTCTCTCCCTTTTTTACGATAGAAGTTGGCGGCCGCAATAATGCCTTCTTCAAAGTAAGGATTATAATGGCTAAGGATCTTGTAATTCCGCTCCGCGGTGGTCGAGTCACCCGTTGACTCTGCCATCAACGCGGTATACAATGTTTTCTCAAGAAACCGTGTATCATCGAACGTAACGTCTTTATTCATTTGAGTATTCAGCTGCGCGAGTTCGCGACGGTAAGCCAGCATTGTTAGCTCAGCGTGACGCACATCGTCATATAGTTTCTTGTTCGACAGCTCCAATCCTGCAATACGGTTATAAAAACGGATCGCCGGTGTCATTAGATCCGCTTCAAAAAACTTTCTGCTAAAATCCAACAATGCCTGGGCTTTGTAGTCTGCACTCTCAAACGAATTCGAAATCCGGTTAAAGAGGATGGAGTCAGCAAGCTTGATGTTGTAACGACAATACTGGTACTTCTCAGCATCATTTGCCGTCATCACCTCAGAAGGTTGAAGAGCAAGGATACGTTTCATCCGCGCCGCTATTTCTTTTTGAGCTTCATCTCTTCCATTTGCAACGCTATCCCACAGGGCCAGCGCAGAAGATCGTTTCCCTGCTTCAGTAAGCGCAATAGCATTATAGAACTTTGCATCTTTGTAGGTATGGGTATCGGAATATGAAAAATAAGACGAAGCCAATTCGGCGTTGCCCTGCTCCAATGCCCACAGTCCCATGATGTAGTTAAATTTACCCTGGTAACTCTGACTGATATAGGCTAATTCCCCAAGGATCTCCAGTGCCTTGGTAACGTTCCCATGATGATAATATGCAAAGGCGAGAGAAGACTTTAATGCTTCGCTGAAGCCTTCGTTTACGGAATCGGAAGCGAGCGCGTACGCCTTTTTAATGAACACCGTGTCCAGTGACGTCGCGTATTTGATGATATAGTTGTTAAGCAACGTTGCCGTATACAGGTTAAGTTGCTTCTGATCCAGCGGATTGACTGGTGTAGTAAATTTTTGGTTTTGTAGCGTTGATAGAGCCAGTGCGTTGCTTACCGTACCCGGATGTTCATCAAATAGTGCAAGTACAGAATCTATTTTAATTGGCACAAATTCCATCGTAGCCAACGCAAAGAAATTTGTTTCTGCTGCCGCCTTCGAGATTTTGTGCTCTCTCGCTGCGTTTAGGTAAATCAATGACGAATCCACATCATGAGTTTTTGCATAAGCAAAGCCAAGATTGTTTTGAACAGGTCCGGAATCTTCTAAAACCTGTAAGGCATGATGATATCTTTCAATAGCCTGTTCATTTTTATTCTCCCATAAATAAAGGTTTGCCGCATTGGTTAGAGAATAGGCTGTCGGCTGACGCGCATTCGCAAGCTCGTAATTGTAGTGGGCATCATCGAAGCTGTACCGGTTAGTTTTCAGCGTGGCAAGGGCGTAATTCGATCTGTGATTTTGAAAACCCTGGATCCGACCTTGATCATAAAATGATTCGGCAAATCCCCTATTATCAAGAAGGGTGTGCAAATCGCCGGCAAAGTTGTAGAATCCAGCCAGTCCGTTAAAAACGAAGTCGCGCCAGCCGGTGTAAAAAACAAACCCAAGCATTGCAATGAGCCCAGCAAATCTAAATGTGAAGTACGGCATACGGGTAGGGTTGTACAGCACTTTATACACAGGCAGGTTTCGGGCCAGCATCAAAACAAAATTTGAAAAAAGATAGGTGAGAAAAATAATGCCGAAACCCGTGTGACTAAAAATAATGAAGTTACGAATCACTCTCAATGCAGGGTCATTGGCATTGTTCAGCATCTGCCCCGTTGTTGCAAAACAAATAATACCTAGGCCGATAAAGAATATTGCACCATAAGGAGCAAAGGGTAAAATGTTCTGATACATGGGCTCCCGCTGGCGGAAGCCCCAAAAGCCCAGGATAGCTGAACAGGTAAGAAGCAGGTAAAGATTGATATAGATGAAGTTCCATTCAATTATACCCATTTCGTGAAAACAGGTAATCACTACGTTAACCAGGTAGATGACGCTAATGATTGAAAGATGCTGAAGACTTTTTGAAGTGCCTTGTCCGGCAATGAAGACAAAAGACGCCATGATTTCATGCGACACCATGATGATGAACACAATAGTTAAAATGATACCTGGTGTATAGGCTGTAAGGGCAAGGTGATAGAACGGATAGTCTACACCTGCGAAAAAATAGATGAACAGAATTAATAGGATTGTAATTACTGAAAAAGTAATTAACCGCGTAATGAAAGGAATTCGTGACCTGATTTGATTAAAATAAAAAGCGGGTGCAACATAAAGCAGAAGCACCAACACTACGCCGACGCGGTCATTATATCCTGCAAGAGCAAGTGCTTCGAATCGAAGACTTACTACAAAGGCGATAAACAAACCCATCCCGACAAAAAACCAGAAGCGGGGGAGGGTGGTGAACACGGAGAGAATAGAAACCGCTGCAATTGTGATCAACAGCAGGAATATATATGATGCGGTAGTATTCGGAACGATATGGCTACCATTGAAATATTCGAGTATTGCATAACTGTCACCAGGCACATTCAAAATAAATGGACCAAGCCGAAAAGAATAAACGGTCGTTTCAACTACCTTCTGTTCCTGAAACCTTTCCCATTGAATGATGCCGTCTGCATCTAGAAAATAACCATACCAGAGGTAGAGCAGTGCAAAAATGAAAACTCCCAACAGAACGGTCATCAAAAAACGAAAGGAAGGATTCCACCTTTTCCAAAAAAATAATGAATGCATGCTGCTAAAATAACTGTAATAGAGAGATAATCAGGATATTTTCGACGTCTTTAGCAGAATTAAGCTTTGGTGTGTTTAAAGATTGGTTAAATAATTAATTCTATTAATGGCTGCGGATAGTATTGATAAAGTGTTGAGACCCATTGAACGGTATCTTCATAACGAAAGCGCCGGTGGAATTCTGCTCCTGGCGAGTGCAATAATTGCTGTGGTATGGGCTAATTCACCTTTTGCTGACTCCTACATTCATCTCTGGGAAAATGAAGTTTCACTCAAGGTTGGTAATTATACAATAGGCAATACCCTGCACCATTGGATTAACGATGGACTGATGGCTATGTTCTTTTTTGTTGTCGGACTCGAATTAAAGCGCGAAATAATGGCTGGTGAACTCTCTGACCTAAGAAAGGCGATGCTCCCGATGTCGGCTGCCATTGGCGGGATGATTTGTCCGGCAATAATTTACATACTCTTTAACCCTTCGGGAATAGAGAACAACGGTTGGGGAATACCTATGGCAACAGACATCGCATTTGCTATGGGTATCATGTCTTTGCTGGGTAAACGGGTACCGCTCACGTTGAAAATATTTCTAACGGCTTTGGCAATTACTGACGACCTTGGCGCTGTATTAGTGATTGCTTTTTTTTATACATCGGATATTTCATTGTCAAGTTTGGGAATGGGCGCCATGTTTATGGCCATCCTTGTTGGAGCGAATTATCTCGGAATTCGAAGTACCCTATTTTATGGATTGGTTGGTATTGGAGGAGTGTGGCTGGCATTTCTGTTATCGGGGGTTCATGCAACAATTGCCGGTGTGCTCGCTGCCATTGCTATTCCGGCGCGTACGAAGATTAACGAAGTGCAATTCATTGACGATCTGGAAAAAAACCTTCGTGAATTCCACAAAATTCCTCCAAACGATGTAACGCTGCTCGAACCTGCACAATACAAAATTGTAGAACACATTCATCATTTGACTGACGCTGCTGGTACACCATTGCAAAAGTTGGAATCCGCACTCCATCCCTGGGTATCGTATTTGGTTATGCCTTTATTCGCTCTGGCCAATGCAGGAGTGCTATTGCACGCTGACAAAATAGGAAGTATGTTTTCTGATTCTATAACGCTAGGGATACTAGCCGGATTGAGTGTTGGTAAATTCGCTGGAGTTGTTGGTTTCTGCTGGTTGGCCATCAGAATTCGCATTGCAAAGTTGCCAGAAGGAATCAACTGGTTTCAAATAGCTGGGGTAGGATTCTTGGCGGGAATCGGTTTTACCATGTCATTATTTGTTACGACCCTTGCTTTTACTGATGCTGAACTTGTGGATAGTGCTAAGCTGGGCATTTTTGCCGCATCTATAATTTCGGGTGTGGTTGGCTATGTGGTGCTGAGAAGAAGTTCCGGTGCTATTCGAGAACCTTTGGAACCCTGAAGTAATCCGAATCTTTCTTCGGCGCATTTTTTAATGCGCGCTCATGACTTAGATGCTCCTTAACTTCATCTTCCCGCAGCACATTAATCTCGTGGCTCATGGTGGTCAGCGGCTCAACGTCGTCGGTATCGACCTCCTTTAGCTTCTCCACCCAATCCACAATCGCTGTCATATCCTGCATCATTTTCTCCGCATCTTTTTCGTCAAATTCCAGGCGAGACAGGTGAGCAATTTTATCAAGTAAGGCTCGATCAATTTTCATTTTTCATTGTTTACAGCAGCAACCCTATGGGTAGGTGATATAATTATTTATCAACTCCGGGTTTAAATTTTTCTTAAGCTCATCGTCGATGATCTGAAATACCTCATCTTTCAGCGCGTCGAGATCCTTTATCGTCAGCTTCGAGGTTTCAATTGGATCGTGAAAGACCACTTTTAACGGATGCCATCGCAAAAGGAACTCATCTGGCGGCAAAATTATCCAATTAAACGGAATGGTGACAGGCACGATGGCAATTTGTTTTTCTATCGCCACGCGAAAAGGTCCATCCTTAAACCTGGCTAAAACAGGCTCCTTTTCAGTCACAATGCCTCCCTCGGGATAGATCACCAGGCTCTTGCCCTCATCAATCGCCTGCATGGATTTTTCCAACGATGCGTAGCGGCTCTTAAGTTTTTTCCGATCAACCATAATGTGAAGCTTGCTATACATGAATCCAAACAAAGGCACCTTCGACATCTCGCTTTTGCCAACAAATATTGTATTGTGCGACCCCAGGCCAACGGTGGGTATATCAAGGTATGAAAAATGATTTGGACAAAATATGTAACGCTTTTTTGGATCGAGTCTGGAGCGATACTCAACCGTGAAGGGAATGAAAATGAAAATGAACATCAGGCGCGCCCACCATCGGTTTAAAATACCCACCAGTTGATGCTGGCTGGGAAACACGATGGGAATGCACAGGAACGGCAGCAATATCAAAAACAACATCGTAAATACTAACACCCCGTAGCCCGTATGTATCACACGAAGTACCTTCATACCATAAAAATACAAAGTAAAGCAGACCAACAGATGATTTCAGCGCAAAGACCCGGTAAAGCTTACGTGGTTCGATTATTAAAACGTCCGTTGGTGTAAAAGAGATCACGTAAGTGCATTTCGTCAGGCACAACGACTAAATTCCAGCTTCATTCATCAAAAATGAGATCAATATTTATTCAAGCAACTGTAGTGCTGGCCGTGGTATCGGGATGTTCCGGCGACAAACAGAATGGTGTAACAGAAATTACAAAGTGGCGTGGCGACAAATCTGCGGCTATAAGTATTACTTACGATGACGCAAGCATTAATCAGTTTCGACAGGCCCTTCCGATAATGGACACACTTGGATTCAAGGGAACATTTTTTATAAATACGGCGGACATACCCGACTCCAAATTTGCACCTAAGTTTGTCGGGAGGTCGATCCGCGAAATTATTGCTGAGACGGCAAATTCAAAGACCGATGCAGACAATCTGTTTGAACGCGCTTCAGCGCTCAGATTCCTGAATATTGACAATTCCGTTGAGCAGCACAACCAGGCAGGTTCACTATACGAGCAGGGAAAGAATGAGGAAGCATATAAAATAGTGGATGAGGCGTTCGCGACTGCGCGCACGCAAAAAGCTTACGTTGAAAAAAGACCAGTGCTTCTCGATCCGCCGTTTATCACCTGGCCGGAGATCAAGGCATTTGCCGCCAGTGGGCATGAGTTTGGCAGCCATACTGTATCACACCCGAGACTCGCCGTGTTGGATGAGGCGAATATTTTGTACGAAATGGAGAAATGCAAGGAAGAAATCCAGGATCAATTGGGAGTGGAGCATACATTTTCTGCGGAATGCCCTTTTGGAACCGAGAATGAGCGCGTGATGGAATATGCCTACAAGATCCATCCTGCTTTGCGCAACCGAATGCCTGAGCCTTTCCTGGTTGAACTGAATCGCGGCAACTCCCACACACCGGGAGAATACACGAAAGAGTATATACAGTGGCAACGTGGTCCCTTGCAAAAAACAACGGTACCCCTGATGAAATCGTGGGTGGATACTTTGTTGGTCCACGACAACGTTTGGCTTGTTCTTACTTTTCACGGTGTCGATGGTGTGGGATGGGAGGCAAAACCACATCAGGAGTTGAAAGAGTTTTTTACCTACATCAAGCAACACGAAGAAAAGGTCTGGGTAGCAACGTTCGGAGAAGCTACAAAATACATGCGCGAACGAATGAGTGCTTCAGCAAATGCCAAAACGGAAGGCGATGGATTAAAAGTCAGTCTTACCCACAGTCTGGATCCGCAGATGTATGATGTAGCCCTTACGTTGAAGACGTACGTGGATCCCTCCTGGGAAAAAGTGCGCGTGACGCAAGGGGATAAGTCGAGCGAGGTGACCGTCCAAAGTGATGCGAAAGGTAATTACGTGCTCTACGATGCGGTTCCTAACGAGTCATCGGTCGAGTTAACAGAACTTTAGAAATTAGGATTTCAATTTTACGATACACCTTTCACCCTTGAGGAGGTCAGTGGCCTGCTCAATATGAATCGCGGATCGTGCATCATCCATTTCTTCTTTTACCTTATTTTTGATTTCCTTCATTTTCATAGCTTCGATACATCGGCGGATTTCATCACGCGTTTCGAGGATCAACTCAGGAACTATAGTGGGCTTGTCATCGTCGCCTTTTGCAACCATGGTGAAGTAACAGGAGTTCGTGTGTTTGATGGTGCCTAATTTCACATTTTGTGCTTCCACCCTGATGCCGACTATCATTGAAGTCCTGCCGACATAATTTACCGATGCGTGCAACGAAACCAGTTCACCTACTTCTACCGGTTGAAGAAATTCCACCTTGTCAACTGAAACCGTCACACAGTACGTCGAAGCATGTTTAGCCGCGCAGGCATACGCGACTTTGTCCATTAGCGAAAGCAAAATACCCCCGTGAATTTTCCCACCGAAGTTTGCATACGAAGGAATCATGAGTTCGGTAATTGTGGTTTGAGAGATGGAGACAGGCTTCATTGGTTTTTTGTGAGTTAAAGCGATGATTGTTGGGAAGGGCAAAATGCAAAACGCTTAAAGCAGAACGCCAGTGCCTGCCACTTCCACTGGAACCGAGGCTAACTACTACCACTTACCATCGCGCCGCACACTCTTCCCAATTCCTACACTCGTCAAGAGCGAACCGATTACCGGTCACCCGATTACCGATTACCTCCCTAAAGCCCCCTTACCCTTGCCAACATGAGAAGTCCGATCATACTCATCGAGTCCCTGATATGGCCGCGCATAACCATATCGATAGCTTCTGTCAGCGGAAGCCGTTTTACCTTAAGGTCAGCCTCCGTATCTTCAAGCAGGCTTTCGCCGAATGACAATTCCTCTGCCAGGTAGATCACACATTCTTCATCCGACACCGAATTCGATGGGTTCATCCGCAGCAACGGCGTCCATTTTTTTGCTGTGATCCCAGTTTCTTCTCTTAGTTCGCGCTGGGCTGCAAGGATGGGAAACTCGTCAAGCGGGCCGCCTCCTTCGGGAATTTCCCAATGAAATTCATTTAATGTGTAGCGATATTGTCCCACGAGCCAGGTGTATCCTTCGTCATCGACCGGAATAATTCCGATCCCTTTATTTTTGAAATGGATCTTTCCGTAAATACCTTTTCCTCCGGAAGGATTGATCACCTGATATTCAGTTACATTGATCCAGCGATTATCATATTTTGATTCGCCTGACAAGGTTGTCCAGGGATTCTTGATTTCTTGAGACATGACAAGATGTTTAAGGTTACAAGTTTAATGTTTAAAGTCAGGCGATAAAAACTTTGACATTAAACTTTAAACATTAAACTTTGGACCTTAAACTTTGAACGATGCTCCGTTCGTGTTTTTCGAAATTGTATGTTGAAGCCGGTTGTGATGAGGCTGGTCGAGGTTGCCTGGCGGGCCCGGTGGTGGCGGCTGCAGTGATACTTCCGAAGCGTTATCGACACAAATATCTGAATGATTCGAAGCAGCTAACGCGAGCGGAGCGAGACGCGTTAAGAATAGATATTCAACGCGATGCAATGGCGTGGGCGGTTGCAGAAGTAGACCATGAGGAGATTGACCGGATCAACATTTTAAATGCGTCGTTCAAGGCTATGCACCTGGCAGTAGATAAATTATTGATTCGGCCCGAATTGCTTTTGATTGATGGCAACAGGTTTAAACCCTATTGTGATATCAGGCATGAGTGCATCGTTAAGGGCGATGAAAAATATTTGTCGATTGCCGCAGCGTCTGTATTGGCAAAAACACACCGCGACGAATTGATGATTAAGATGGCGGAAGAATTTCCCGGATATTGCTGGGAGACAAACGTTGGATATGCTACCGAAGCGCATCGCGAAGCTATTAAACAGCTGGGTATCACCAGGCTTCACCGAAAATCGTTTACATTATTACCCGAACAATTGGAGCTGGATTTCGATTTGGTGGTGGATTGATTTTTAACCACAAAGGCACTAAGAATCACAAAGAAATCCATTCCGATGCTTATGTTGACGTTGTGGCTAAATCTTTCCGTCCTTAACACGCCAAATTTTTTCCTTATTTTTTCGTTCCTATAGACATGTGTTTACTCTTCCTTTCAATCGACAACCACCCAAATTACAAATTGATCATCGCCGGCAATCGCGACGAGTTTTACAGTCGTAAAACAGCTGCGGCACAGTTCTGGGACGACAATCCAGGTATTCTGGGTGGCCGTGACCTGGTGGCGGGTGGAACGTGGATGGCGATGACCCGGAGTGGGCGAATTGCCATGGTTACCAACTATCGGGATCCCGCGAACATTAAATCCAATGCGCCTTCGCGAGGGCATCTTGTTACAGATTTTCTTATCGGAAATGATTCACCGGAGCAATACCTTGAGCGAGTGTCTAAAGTTGGCAAGGCATACAATGGTTTTAATCTGATAGTCGGTAATAAGAACGATGTTTGGTATTATTCGAACTACAGGCCATCCGTTGAGAAACTCGCGCCTGGTTTTTATGGCTTGAGCAACCACTTGTTGGAAACGGCCTGGCCCAAGGTGACCCGCGGTAAAGAAGCAATCAAGCCAATAATCGATGATGCTGTCATCGATCCTGAAAAAGTTCTTGACGCATTGTATGATGATCAAACCGCCGAGGACAGCGTGCTGCCATCCACTGGCGTGCCATTAGCGCAGGAACGCGCGCTATCGTCGATGTTTATTAAAATGGAGGGATATGGTTCCCGTTGTTCCACCGTTATTTTAGTGGATAAGGCAGACCAGGTATTGTTTAGCGAACGGAATTATAATACGGCAACTTTCGATCATACTACGGCGTCGTTCCGTTTTGCGATATGATGTCTACCGCGTATGTAACATCCGGTGGCGGATTACGTCTGAAGAAGTATTATTCAGTCTATTTTTGTATGTTGTTTGGATTGAAACAAAATTGCAGGAATTATCATCTACGTTGTAATTCAAGTGGCCATTTGCAAACCAATCAGGAATGAAAATCATTGAGACACATCACATTTCCAGGATTTATAAGATGGGCGATACCGTTGTGAATGCCCTGCAGGATATATCCATTTCCATTGACAAGGGCGAGTATGTTGCTTTCATGGGCCCTTCGGGATCCGGGAAATCCACCTTGATGAACATTGTGGGTTGTCTTGATTCTCCGACCTCGGGTAGCTACAGTCTTAATAATCACCTTGTTAGCGAAATGACGGAAAATGAGCTTGCCGAGATCAGGAACAAGGAAATCGGATTTGTTTTCCAGACATTCAATCTTTTGCCGAGAGCATCGGCCCTTGAAAACGTGGCGTTGCCCCTCGTCTATGCTGGTTACAGTAAATCGGAACGGAGCGAAATCGCAATGGAAGCTCTGGAGAGCGTGGGTCTTGCCGACCGACATCATCATAAGCCCAACGAGTTATCCGGCGGTCAGCGTCAGCGTGTGGCCATCGCCCGGGCGTTGGTTAACAAACCTTCGATTATTCTGGCAGATGAGCCTACAGGGAACCTCGATACTAAAACCTCTTATGGCATCATGTCGTTGTTTCAGGATCTCCACGACCGTGGCAACACGATCATCATGGTAACGCACGAGGATGATATCGCGCACTATGCACACCGGATTATCCGCCTCCGCGACGGACTTGTGGAATCCGACCGGAAGAATGAGAATGTAAATCGGGGCGTTCCTGCTTAGAGTTTAAAGTTTAATGTTTAAAGTTCAAGGTTGCGCACGGAACCAAATTTTCTGCTCGGGTTTTGGGTATCCTAACGTAATTTTTTAACCAAACTTTGAAGTCGCACAACTTTGAACCTCAAACTTTGAACTTTTAACCAAACTTGAAAGAATGAAAATTTACACCAGAACTGGCGACCAGGGAACCACTTCATTATTTGGGGGAAAGCGTGTCTCCAAGGCAGAGTTGCGGATT
>CAMLER010000104.1 GCA_946478915.1 uncultured Chryseolinea sp. | reverse complement strand
TCCAAGCGTCTGGCCAAGATCATGGATGCTTTTGTCAACCAGGTAGGTCGAATTAATCTGAATACGCAGAGTCAGCGCGGTCCGGACACATTCCCCTTTAATGGAAGAAAAGACTCTGCCGAAGGGACTTTATCAATAGCCGATGCGTTGCGCGTTTTTTCTATCAGAACGCTGGTATCCATAAAAAGCACGGAAGCAAATAAGCAAATACTAAGCACTATCATTCGCAATCGGGAATCCGCGTTCCTGAGCACGGATTATATTTTATAGAATTATTTTAAAAATGCGACACGTTTCAATCCGCGTTTACGGAAAAGTGCAAGGTGTTTTCTTCAGAGCATCCACAAAAGAAAAGGCGAACGAGCTCACCATTAATGGCTGCGTGGGGAATGAGGATGATGGAAGCGTTGCAATAGAAGCAGAGGGAGACGATGTGGCGATTGATAAATTTTTAGAATGGTGTAAGAAAGGCCCGAGGTTGGCGGTAGTGACGCGTTGTGAGGTGAAGGAAGCAGAAATTCAAAATTTCAAGGGGTTTTTCATTTCGAGGTAGATAAATACCATCCTGGAAGGCATAGAACGCTCAGGTAGCCAGAATCCGATAGAGCAGTATTTGTATTGGAGACCTGGACGCCAATGATTAGAATTGAGCTAATGCGTTTTATTGCGTGCATTCCATAAAAAGTTATATTAGTCTCGGAGAAAATGCCACTTGAGCCTCGTATCTAATAATTATGATGACACCATTGCTGATCCGGTTGCATTCAAGCAGCTCGCGGTGAAGGATGCGTTGTTCCTATACTATAGGTGTCCTCAAGTTGATAAGCATATTCAACTTTTCTCGCACTACAATGAGATCATGTTCACACTTGATGGATCAAGGACCATGCACCACAATGGAAAATCGTGGTCGCTCAAGAAACATTCGTGTCTGCTCACGCGCAAGACCGCGTACCTGCAGGAGTTGCCTGATCTGGTAGGATGGGAAGTACTCGCATTTTATTTTAAGGATAGTTTTTTTCGCCAGGTGATCAAAGAGTATCACCAATACCTCCCGCTGAAAGATCTTCCGGAACAGCCCCGAGACATGCTCATTGAGATTCATATCAATGAAACGATCCGCGCATTTTTTTACAGCATACTTCCTTATTTCAGGCAGGAAATTTCGCCGGCCGAAGGTTTATTGGAGTTAAAGTTCAAGGAACTTCTGTTCAACATCTTTATGGAACCTGCGAACGCTGGCTTGCTTGCGTATGCCAACAATCTCATGCATCTAGACAAGATCCCACTATGGGAAGTAATGGAAGCAAATTATATGTTCAATCTAACGATTGCCCAATACGCTAGAATGGCCCATCGCAGCGTATCCGCGTTCAAAAATGAATTTGCTGAATATTATCGTACCAGTCCCGGAAAATGGCTCGCGCAGAAACGATTGGAACATGCAAAGACAATGTTGGAATCAGGTCGAAAAAATATATCGGAAGTAGCGTTCAACAGTGGTTTTGAGAATTTGTCTCACTTCAGCCGTGTGTTTAAAGAAAAATACGGGAAGTCTCCCTTGCAGTACGTGAACCAATAAACAGACTCAACCGTCGCGATGGTTAGCTTTAAAGCAAAAAAGTATGTCGTTTTAGCAAAGCTCAGTTTGTTGTATATCTGTTGCTTTGTTAAGAATTACAAACGATAATACCCTGAGATATGCCAACACCACTGGAAATTTTGCTTGATCCGATAAGCCTCATTGTTATTGCACTCTATGCGGGCCTGATGATATGGGAAGCCGTATTCCCAGCCCGGCCCTTACCTCATGTAAAATATTGGAAGTTAAGAGGGCTGATCTTTTTCGCGATTTACTTCTATCTATCAAGCTATCTCCCCATGCTTTGGAATACTTACCTTTCAGCATATCAACTTTTTGATCTCACTGCACTCGGCACCGCCTGGGGCGCGGTTGCTGGAATAATGTTATACCAGTTCGGGGTATATGTTTGGCACCGGTCAATGCATAAGAATAACTTGCTGTGGAGAGTCTTTCATCAGATGCATCACAGCGCGGAACGTGTTGATACCTACGGAGCATTTCTTTTTAGTCCGATGGATATGGTTGGCTATACCGTATTAGGAAGTCTGCTGCTGGTATTGGTAGCAGGGTTCAGCCCTCAGGCATCTACCATTATTTTATTAGTAAACACATTTTTCGCAATGTTTCAGCATGCGAATATCCGAACGCCATCTTGGTTGGGATATATTGTTCAACGCCCGGAAGCCCATGCAGTTCACCACGCTAAAGGTATTCATGCGTATAATTATTCCGACGTTGCCATTTACGATATCATATTTGGCACCTGGAAAAACCCGAAGACCTTTGAACACGAAAACGGGTTTTATGATGGCGCATCCTCCCGTTATGTAGATATGCTTTTGTTCAGGGATGTAGCTAAACCCAAAGATTCTTAGGCCACGTGGTTCTTAACAATCCGCTTGTGACGATCAAACTTTAACTCAAAAGTTTTGGAAATAAAAACGGTTAGTCTCAGTCCGGACATTTGTGGCGTGTAGTCCTCGGGATAAAAGACCGTGAGTTCAAGAATAGCTTTCCGAAACGATTCCTGTTCGCAGAAATGCCGGGCCCACCGTTTAAAGAAATCGCTCCATTGCTTCTGATAGCGCGAAAAATCGTCAAGCCCGTCGAAAGGAAAAACAAGTTGATTGTCCTGATAGTAGAGGTATCTAAAAACACCAGCGAGCAAAACATAAAAGTCTCGCATCCGATCGACATCGTCGGTGGGGTGTGTTACAATCTTCAGCGCCATTCTGTCCATAATGCCCAGCGGATTATTTCGTAGAAGGTGTTCAACCTTTACATAATCAAGCAAATAGGAGAGAAGAGATTTTTCCAGTGATAGTTGTGCCTCTTCAAGAATATAATTCTTATCATGAGGAAAAAATTTTCTAATCACTGTTTGCGGGTTTCACAAAAGTAAAAAGAAAAACAAATTTTTTGGAAGAGGGAGAGAATATTCTACCACAATGTCATGGAGGCACAAAGGTGCACTGAGGATGTTCTTGCTCTGCATTTCTCCGTTCCTCGGTGTCTCTGTGGTTAATGCATTTTCGCTAATCGATTGGCACATTTACGTGTCGCTCGGCGTGATATGACGAGCGAACAAGCGGCCCTGCCTCAACGTACCTGAGACCACGTTTTAAACCTTCCTCCCGGTACATTGCGAAGGTATCCGGGTGAATGAATTCAGCCACTTCCAGATGAAGCTTCGTTGGTTGCAAATATTGTCCTAAGGTTAGTATATGCAGTCCGTTGGCAACGAGATCATCCATTGCCTTATATAATTCCTCTTTAGTTTCTCCCAGTCCAAGCATAATGCCCGATTTGGTTCGTTTACCAGCTTCCTTTGTTCGCTTGATCTGTTCCAGACTGCGTTCATATCGGGCCTGTGGCCTGACCATCCGATATAGCCGGCCAACGGTTTCCATATTGTGGCTCACAACTTCCTGCCCCCCATCGATCATTCTATAAAGCGCATCCCAATTCCCTTTGGTGTCCGGGATCAGGGTTTCTATCGTCGTCCCAGGACTTATTTTCTTTGTTTCGATAACGGTATTATACCAAACCTCAGCACCCCTGTCTTTGAGCTCGTCACGATTGACACTCGTGATCACTGCATGTTTGACATTCATTAACTTTATTGCCTCTGCTACGCGTTTGGGTTCATCCAGGTCATACTCTGTTGGCCGTCCCGTTGCGACCGCGCAGAAAGTACAACTTCGCGTGCAAACGTTACCAAGAATCATAAACGTTGCTGTGCCTGCGCCCCAGCATTCACCCATATTCGGACAATTGCCACTTTCGCAAATGGTGTGCAGTTTGTAGTTGTCGACGAGCCGCCTGACTCGAGCGTAGTCAGGCCCGACAGGCAACTTTACTCTAAGCCAGTCTGGTTTCTTTCGACGCTGAGAATCCGGGGAAATAGTGGGTAATTCAATCATTCGAACCAATAATAGTCTAACTAATCTTTGGACCGGAAGTCATATTCTACAACCCGGTTATTTTCCAATTAGTTCTTTATATTCTGCGGCAGACAACAGTCCTTCTGCGTCACCGGTTAATTCTATTTTTATCAGCCAGCCATCGCCATAAGGGTCTGCGTTGACTTTTTCGGGGTTACTTTCTAATAAAGGGTTCACTTCCAATACTTTGCCCCCGACTGGCATAAACAGGTCGGAAACAGTCTTCACCGCTTCGACTGTGCCAAACACATCATGCTTATTAATCTCTTCCCCCGCCGTGTTAATGTCCAGGTATACAATATCACCCAATTCACCCTGAGCAAAATCGGTTATGCCTACAAGGGCAGTTTTGCCATCAATTTTTATCCATTCATGGTCTTTTGTGTATTTAAGGGATTCGGGAATGTTCATGTGTTATGTGTTGAAGTGTTGATGTTCGGCGTGTTGAAGTTGCCCTAAAAATAAATTAAAATCAGAAGATTGGGAAATGAACCATGTATCGAACTGGCAAGATGTGAATGTGTTTATTTGTGGAACCCTGCGGTTGGTCGGGCAGGTTCGGGATGTTGGAGTAAAGATCTATTGCGCCAGGCTGAATCTCACCTGGGCACCAAATCGTGTGGTGGCCCGGCGATATGAGTTTGATACCTGTGGCTCATTAATGGTGCGTTCAAAGTATAGTTGAACATTCAATTTTTGATTCACCACATAGTTGATATTTGGCCTTAACTGGAAGTTGATATTTCCATTCGTAACCGTGTTCAGTTCTCCAATTTTGCGTTGTATTGTGCGTGTATCGGATACGGTAACATTCATCCTGAATGTCACATCATTTTTTAATACGATCAACCGGCCCTCAGATTTAAACGGAAGTTTCATGTTATTCTTTGTGAAACCAAGTTCAAGGGATACATCCTTTGTGTTCATTTCGGTGATCTGAGCATTGGAAATATTTAAAGAAAGATCCCTTTTGGTCTTGTATTGGAAATTTGCAGTCAGCCTGCTCTTTGTTCGCACGTTAATTCCAACCAGGGGAGCAAATTGCTCGGTCAGCAAGACCTGACTGATAACGTAAACCGGCAACGCTGTATTCGTTCCTGGAACCCCAAAATAAGAATCGTTGTAGTCATTGATCGGCTTATTAATTTCCAAAACATTCCTGTCCGAAAATTCAAGCGAGTTCGAAAAGTTAGTAACCTCATAGAACGATTGATATGCATGCGTTACCGAGACCGACTGAAATATGTTCTTCAGGAAATTAATTTTCGATAATCCCGTATAGTCTATACGCCAGTTGGGCAACGGAGTTTTAGGGAAAGGCGTCAACGACATGGTCGCTGCATTCTTTCCGGAGTAAGCCGCAATGAACGCAGGGATTGCTACGTCCTGTGAACCCAAATCGTATTCCGTTCCAGAATTCCGGATCTCCAGGCGGGTTCTGATAATCTCCAGATTTTCTTCAAAAGTTTTGAAAACCTCAGATTCTGTATCTGTATTTGAAGAATTAAAAGAAGTCTTGATAGTGTTAAATGAAATTCTATAACGACCTGACCGGTTAGGACTAAGCGATGCAAAACCTGTGATCGGATCGCGGTTGGTAACTGGTTCCCCAGTCAATGGATCTATCTCATCTGTAAAACGATAGATTTCGTGATAGGAATTTGATGTCTCCTTCCGAAAATCAACAATTATCTTGAAATCGGTTGATGGCTCAATGTTCGCCCTCAAGTTGATATTCTGATCCATTCTTTGAACGAATGGCGTTGTCAAACTTTTGTTGGTGGTGAGCCATGAATTTTGTGCTGCTTTGTACCGAATGTTCGGATCCTGACTTCCCAGAATAAAATCCCATCCGGGTGAGTTCCAATCCTGATCCATTCCCAGGAATTTGGGTGTCGGATTAAATCCCGGGAGGGTGGTTCCCTCGGTTAATTGATACGTACCGTTAATCCCGCGAAGCGACATCAGCAGTCGTAAAAGACCTTTCGCCACTCCCGGGACTTTTGCTTTTGTTGTATCAGGTGCTTGTTGAACGCGCGGGTTGGTGTTGGGCCTGGTGGACTGTGGTCTGGCCGGTGTATTCAATTCCTTTAAGAACTTTACTTTATTGTAAAGCTTAACCATGTCTATCCTTCCGGAGATATTTCGTTCCCGGCTGTTCTCGATAATATTTCTGAAGTCCAGCTCATCCGGCAACCCATTGATTATATCGCCCTCGTCTGGTTGATCAAGGGGACCAGCCCTCCACTCGTAACGCACGGCATACCTATAATCTGCGCCTAGCCAATCCGTAGCGGGTATTTTGTCCAGCGGTAACGTATAATTCAGCGTTAAGCTTTGATTGAAATTTTTCATCCGTCCGAATTTCTTCAGGTTTTTGATGATTTCCGATCGCACTGAATCCCCTTCTCCTTCGGGTTCGTCGATTACAGAATATGCACGGGAAGTGTAGTCGAAAGAAAGATTCTTCGATATGTTCCACCGCAGGTTGTACTGACGATTAAAAGTGAAATACTTAAGGTAGTTTGGATCGGATATGAAATTGTCGTTACGGTAAATATTCTTTCCGAACGACCTGTCCAGGTCAAACCTGACACCCAGATTGCTTGGCAGGAAACTAATGTTGAAGTCTTTGATCAGCTTGAGCCACGGTGAATCAAATAATTTTGAATCCTTAAACGGTTCGATACCTGTGGCTTTTGGGGCATACGCATAAGCAACGGATCCCCTATACTGCCGGAGCAGTTGTTCCTGAATGGTAAAGTTTCTGCGCACAGCCTCGCTGTAGGAGTAACTGAATGAAAGATTTTCCACATCCCAGATATGCGATTTAGCTTCAGGGTTCACTTTCACCTTTCTCACATTGGTGAGGTTGAAACTTCTACGCGTGGTGCGATCCTGGATAAGTTTCAAATAACTCTGTCGCTCATCTTCCGAGTTGAAGGACGAAAGCGCCGCATCGATCCGAAGATCTGGATTGGCGGGATCGAACTTCGGATTGACAACCGTATTTTCATAGCTGACAAACATCGGAATTTTTATTCCCGTGTTACCTGGTAACAGTTTGTCAACCTGAACGCTCGCGGAAACATCGTAAGCTGTCGTTTCGTCGCGGGTTCGTTCGAAAATTTTGGAGCTCACTGAACCAAATCCAAACGTGGTGTGTCGGAATGCCCCTGTAATGACAGCAAAGTCAGCAAGCTTTGCGCTTAACGTTGAACTAACTGCCCAGCCAGCGGTGCGATCAAAATCAGTTACCCGTAATTCGTTCGCCCAAAAACATACTGAGTGCATTTGCTTGTCCGATGTCCTGGGATTCCTCACACCGATCATCAATACCTGAACGCTGCTGAGGTCGGGCCGGCCAAAAATTCGGATGCGATGGCGCCCCACTTGCTTTGGTCCTTCGCGGGGATACATTTCGGTCAGCGGAAATCCCTCGCGGTCTCGCGCAGCCTTCAAGGCATACAGTTCGGAAAGCGCAAGGTCAATTTCATTTTCTTCGGGCCAGATAGCCAGAACGTCGGTTGTGTTAGCCGGCTTTGTGATCTTTAGCGGTATTTCAATTTCGTAATAGTTCTCATCGAAGTCGGTACCCATCCGTAAAAATGCCGTCATATCATCGTCATCGGAATCGCTATTGGCGTGCAGGAACATTTTTACCCGGCCATAATTGAAGAGGTCGACCGAGATATTTTTATATATAGCCCGTGCGTCGCCATCTTCGAGATCGTCGACGCATACCTGGATGGATTGTTCGTTCAGCAGACGGGATACGGAAGAGCTGTTATCACGGTCGCGCAATACGCCGGGTGGGATCACATAGGGTGACTTCAATTCGTCACCAGCTGCGTTTTCTTCAAGGCTCACCACATTAACGGTGAAGTTGTCTGATCCAGGTTCAGGATCTTTGATCAGCGCACCTTCTCTTAAGTTGTCTGTATACCTTCTCCACCGGCTGCCTACCATTCTGAAATTGGCAAAGCGCAATACAACCGGCTCGCGAAATCCGGTCATTACCATCCGTACGTATTTCACGGACTTAAAACCATCGATCGGGCCGTATTTATTTTCAAACTCCCTTACGGGTATTCTGAAAAGATACCAGTTTACTTTTTCGGGAAGAATACCTTTGTCATCAGTCTCGATTCTGTCAACAATATACTCGTCACCAATTACCATTCCTGGTTTGAGATCCATGTCGTATTCGTAGTATTCTTCAAGCTCTGTCAATGTATTATCGGCATTTAGATCTTCATTGTCGGGCAAGGTGCTTCCGGATTGCGCAACGGCGTCGTCACCGGTGATGATGGGAGAATTTCCATCCTGACCATTCATGTTTTTGTAACGTTCCAGTATTTTTGCGTCAGCTTCATCGTACAAGCCGTTAAGCCAGTGGGTGAAATTATCTGCCGATGGATCCTGCTCGACAACCGGACGTGCCAGGGGGTTCACGGTATTTAAGAAACTTTCAGGAGTTTCAGCAAAGAAGGTTCGTTCGCGGTCGTTGCCGATACCATCGAGACCGACATCCTGATTTGTTCGAGCTGAAGCAGAATTGTCGAACGCACCTATCAGGTAACTTTGAGATGAAACATATCCCCATTCATTTTTAATCGCTCCTCCTTCAAGATTGCCATCGGGGGGCAATCCGTTCTCAAATGCGTGTCTACCATCACGGATGATATCTTCAGAAACACTTCCAAGTTGAAAAATCAATTTTCCTCCTGTAGTATTAGAACGCGGCGGATTTATACCATCATCCACTGTTCCGTATTGTGAGTTGATAAACGGATCAAGCAACCAGAATTCGATGTACTCAATGTTGGCTTTATCGAAATCAACTTCGGTCTCAATCGCGTTTGTAATCCCAGCCCAGTTTGTTTCAGGATTAGTGAGGAAACCATTGTTATCTAGTTCAGGATTGTAGTTATACGGACCGCGCTCTCTTGGGTAATAAGCAACATCAAAGATCTGCTCGTAAAAAATTCCCTGTTGATTATTTCTGAATGGAAAAATTTCCTGCGGTCCAACAGCACGCGAATAATGTTTCTTCAAATCCTCGGCGTTGATATTATCAGGTTTGAATCTGCCGACATCCCGGTATAGTTGGTTATCGACCTGGTACCACGCCATCTTTGCCCGTTTATATCCTGCTCGTATATCATTTTCTGTTGTACTTGGATCAAAGCGTTTGTCATCCGTTTCCGGTGTGCTGGCGAGCTTCCATCCGGCCGGACTCATCAATGAATATGGCGTTGCTGAGTTTTCGAAATCATCGATGTAGGCCGTCCCCTCTCCATCAACAATGTTGGAAGTCCCTGGAAGAAGCTGTGCAAATTCTCCGGTAAAATTTATAGTGGATGGTTCTTTCGTTTCGAGGAAGGGGATAGCATCCACAATTTTTGTCAACATGCGGCTGCGCTTATTGATGTTAAAGTCCAGACCATATTGCAGATTTCGGGCAGGCTCAGTTCCAATCTGATTGCGGCTAACAAGGGGACGCTCGTTATAGTACAATACAGTACCCCCCAGGTTAACATCTTCATTCAAGTGGTAATCGAAGCGTGTACCCAGCAAGCTGCGCGTTTGAAATGCAAACGGGTCGGATTGCTCATACTTAACTTCGATCTGTTTGCCAGAACTAAGAATCTGTTCACTCAGAATAGTGACTTTGCTGAAAGTGTAATCTACAACGAAGTCTGTACCTTCCACCAGGGGTAATCCTCCCGCGTAAACTTTTACCGAACCCTGCGCGACACCAAACCCGGGTATTAAGATTTCTTTTGATGAACCAGCGTTGTAAAGACCTTTGATGTAGAACTTGTTTTTTGTAGCGAACAATTCTGCATCTGCTTTCGTGGTATTATATAACGTATCGTACGAATATTTTTGGATCAAAAAGGTTTCGTTTGATTCTCCCCTGAACGCTTGTCGTAAGCCTTCGCTAAAAGGTTTTAGTTGAGGGAAAATAATTAGACCCGTTGTCGTGTTGATGGTGATCCCTTCGATAAAATCAAAGTTTCCATCCCGCTGAAGATCATTAACGGGATTAAGCTTATCCAATCCCAGTATTTCAATCAACTGTCGCGTTCTCACGTTTGCTCCTTCCTGTAACTGCGGATTGTCAATACCTGTTCTATCGTCGCGGTATATAATTCGCAACTGGAATCCCTCCTGTGAAAGTTGATTTACATTCAGGTTGTAAATGTTTTTCATCATCAGATCCCATGTAGGGATGATGCGTTTGTTTTCGTCGCGGATAGCGACCTTGCGGGGGCGAAGTAGTTTCAGAAAGATTACCGCATCGTCACCAAATGACGCGTAATCGTCGGATGTTTCACCAACTTTATATGGATTACCATTGTAAGAATATTCATACGCAACAGCCAGAGCTTCATCATTCTGAAGTTTACGTGTCAGCGTAATGTAACCCAGTTGCGGATGGAAAGTATATTCTGTTGGTGCCAGCTTTCTTGCGCTGGTGATCTTTTCATAATCAACACCATTCTTTAATCCTGAACCTTCGAGCTGGGTATCGATGTCACCCGTTCGGGGAAACCCCGAAACTATAGAAAACAGATTATTAGCTTCATTTGCGTTTGGATATCCCGGACGCAACGGTCCGACTACATTCTCCTTATAAACCCGCTCACCTTCGCCGAGGTCCATCAAACCGACAACACTGCGCAAAGTTTGTGTATCGTTGTTCCTGTTAAGAATGTAAACTTCCACGCGGGTGATGTTTACACCCGAAGTAATTTGAGGAGGATTTCCGATCCACTTTGTATAATTATCGCGAAAGAAATGTCCCAAAAAGAAGTGACGATTCTCATCATAATTTGATGCAATGATTTCAAATGGTCGCCCTTGTCCGCTTCCCTGACCTCCCGCACCACCAAGATTGATGGAGGCTGTCTTTCCGCGTTGGGTGGTAGCGATGGTAGTGACATCAAGTTTTCCAAATTGCATCTTAGCTTTTACACCGAAAAGGTTT
>CAMLER010000103.1 GCA_946478915.1 uncultured Chryseolinea sp. | reverse complement strand
ATATCAAAAATTTCATTGCGTGTCTGATCTATTACCAGATCTTCAGCATCAAGGTCAGGAACCAGTACATCAAGGCCCTGTGACGCCGGGATGCGGAGTGCCTGCTTCAACTGGAGTAACGACATGGCCAACGCGTTTTCCTGTTGCGCCACTGTAACTTCGTTGCTTGCCACTTGTGCATCTAGATTCAATTCTTCAGATTTGGGCAATGCTCCTGCTGCAACCTGCTTTCTCGTACGGTCAAGTTGCTGTTTGCTGGACCCAAGCTGATATTTGGCATTTTCTACCAATTCCTTATTGAATACTACCGTGATAAATAAATTTGCAACGTTGAGAATCAAATCATTTTTCGCTTTTGCGAGATCGTACTCCGATGCCGCCAAAGCACGCTGATTTTGCTTTATTGTATTGTGGATGGTCAGTCCGTTGTACAATGGAAGTGACGCATTACCAGAAATATTTGAAGACCTGATCTCTTGTGATACGAAGTTGTTAGAAACCGGGTCTAAGCCGCGACCCCAACTATATCCATATCCGACACTCCCATTGATGCTAGGTAAACGGGAAAATTTTGATTGTCTTAATTCTACCTCGCTGCTTTCGACATTGTAATTACTGCTTTGAATAGAAAGACTGTTTGCCAAAGCATAGTCAATACATTGTTTCAACGTCCATTTCTCTGATGCAACGGGCGTCAGTGATTCCTGCTTGAGCGTATCGATCTGCGCACTGACAGGAAATTGCATCGAAATGAGAAGTAAGATAAAAAGAGTGTGTCTCATAAATTAATTCAACGATCTGGATGTCAATAATGGTTTTTCATCAAGCTAAGACTCCACAGCAGTGGGAATGTTACACGCTTTTTTTACGAGGCATACCTTCCTGATTACTCTTCCTACGAGTTTCATACGCAATCTGTCGATAAAAAGATATAATTGTTACAATAAAGATGTAATCACCGGGCAAAAAGTCATAACCGGTTTTTTCTGCTATCACTTTCACTATACTGCAATCGGTGCTTTTATAGAAGGATGCGCCTGATAATTCAGGATCTCAAAATCTTCATATCGGTATTCGAAAATGGAATCGGGTTTTCGTTTCAAGTTCAATTGTGGCAAAGCAAAGGGCTTACGCTCCAGTTGTTGCTTTGCCTGCTCAACGTGATTCGTATACAAATGAACATCCCCTCCTGTCCAGACAAATTCTCCGGGAAGCAAATCACATTGTTGCGCAAACATAAACGTGAGCAAAGCATAGGACGCTATGTTGAATGGTACACCTAAAAAGTAATCCGCGCTGCGTTGATACAATTGACATGATAAACGACCATCCGCCACGTAAAACTGGAACAAAGCATGACAGGGCGGTAATGCCATTTTGCTGACTTCCCCTGGGTTCCAGGCAGTTACGATGTGCCTCCTGGAATCTGGCTTGGTTTTTATCTGGACAATCACTTCAGAGATCTGGTCAATGGATTTTCCATCAGGTGTAGGCCAACTCCTCCATTGGTGGCCGTACACCGGTCCAAGTTCGCCATTTTCATCAGCCCATTCATCCCAGATACTAACCCCATTTTCCTTCAGATACTGAATATTTGTATCACCTCGCAAGAACCAGAGCAATTCATAAATGATGGATCGCAGATGCAGCTTCTTTGTTGTAACCAGGGGAAAACCTTCTGACAAATCAAATCTTAATTGCCTGCCAAACAAGGAATAGGTCCCGGTTCCTGTTCTGTCGCTTTTTTTTGCACCCTTCTCCAGGATTTCTTCCATCAAATTAAGATACTGCTTCATGGATGATCGCTCGTTTTTCCACGCAATTAAATACATAGGCGTCAACAATCGCAGAATCCTATAGAAAATAATAAGGCCCGGATTGCTCCGGGCCCTATCCTTAAAAGCCAACTATATCTTAATTGACGGTGATATTATGCGTGACGTCATTCACAGTAATCGCCACAGATTTATCACACGTTCCATTGCCGTAGTCAATTATGACTTCTTTGTCTTCATCCAGAATATAACGTTTGATACCGTCGACTGCGATACCGCAGAATCGCTTGTATTTGAGCTCCTCAACGAGCGATACCTGATATGTCCTTCCTCCTCTCGTTATACCGCTTGCTTCACTTTGCTGGTCGATGATCAGATAATCATCGATGGGATTTTCACCTCTTATCCACTTCCATGTAATATCGGATTGACGCAAGGCTACCGATCCATCTGGAAATATCGCTTTTCCATTCGTCAAAACCACCCTGAACTTGGGAGCATCCGTGGTGCTACCTTGCACGTTAGTTGAAGTACGCGTGCCCTCCAGCTTAACACCATTAATATAATAGTTTTCAGTAGTTAGGACAACTTCTGACTCAGGCATAAAGCGCCAGCCAGAGTAAGCAAATTTCAGTTTGCCCTTTCTTACGTTTAAATTGTTATCCGTGCAGCCTTCGCCAAAATCTACAATGATCAAACCCTCGGGATGTTCTATTGTACCATTTGCTTCTATGGTTACACCCGCGCATTTGCATCGATCATCGGTAAGCGTTATTGTAGTCGCACTCCGACCGCCGCTGTATTCATCTTCTGCAGGCGATGCGACGACAACGCCACCAAGATCGTCCAGATCCTGGAAATAGGCGTCAGTCAATGCCTCTTCGGTAATATCCTGCGTATCACTTGCCGTAAGGCGTTCTTCTTCATCCTTACACGAAGTAAGCACGGCTGCGGACCCTACCAACGAAAGCGCAATGACTTTTGCGAATGGATGTGTTAATTTCATAAATTATGTTTTTCAGTTTTAGGATTGTCCCTTTGACTTCCACCTTTCATAAAGGTTTAAGGAGTTTTAAAGGAATTTTTTCCGTTTTTTAGTCCTTTATAATGGTGTTATGGTAACCTTGAAGATTCGTTTTATCCTTTGCATGATCTTAATTGCCGGTTGTTCTGCAGCCTATGGGCAGCTACCGATAAAAATTGCGAAGCTGAAGTATAATGGAGGCGGCGATTGGTATGCCAATAAGACCTCTCTCCCCAATTTGATAAAGTTCTCCAATCAGGAAGTAGGTACGTTCATTGCCCCTGAGGAAGACATTGTCGAGGTAGGAAGCAGGGACCTGTTTCTTTATCCCTATGTATACATGACAGGACACGGTAACGTGGTGTTTTCCGATGCGGAGGCAGCTAATCTTCGGAAATACTTAATTGGGGGCGGCTTTTTGCACATCGATGATAATTATGGACTCGATAAGTTTATCAGGCTTGAATTGAAAAAAGTATTTCCGGAGTTAGAGTTAGTTGAGCTGCCGCATGACCACCCCATCTACCATCAAAAGTTTGACTTCCCGAACGGCCTTCCTAAAATTCACGAGCATGATGCAAAACCTGCACAGGGTTTTGGACTCATTTATGAAGGAAAGCTCGTAGTATTTTATTCGTATGAAAGCGATCTTGGCAATGGCTGGGAAGATCAACGCATACATAATGACCCGGAAGAAAAACGTCTGCAAGCGCTTCGTATGGGTGCAAATATTCTTACCTATTGTTTTACCAGCTCTTTCTGATAGTTTCATCTTGATGAAGATTTCCTCTTGCCTGGCGGTCGTCCTGATATTGTCCGTCCTTTCATGTAAAGATCAAAATAGTAAAGGCGAACGTCTCGCTAAACAATACTGCGCCAGTTGTCATGCATTTCCGGATCCATCGTTATTGGATAAGAAAACGTGGGCCGAAAAGGTTATGCCCGAAATGGCATTCCGGATGGGTCTTGACAACAGCGCTTTAAGCACTATTAATTTCGAAGATCAATCAGCAATATTAAGATCACTTCCTACTCACCCAATGATGAGTGAGGAAGACTGGGAAACAATTAAACATTACTATAATAGCAAAGCACCAGACTCACTAAGTATTGCTGATCAAAATGTCAAGGACTCCTTAAAGCAATTTGAAGTTTTGCCCCTTAGACTGCGGGTTGCCCAACACCAAATGGTGACTTTTATCAAGCATGATTCAACAACGAATTCGATTTACGTAGGATCCCGTGCAGGCAAGTTGTATGAACTTAATACGACATTCAATGTAATCGATTCTTTTCAACTGCAAAGTGCGCCATCAAAACTGGAGTTTACACCGGCTGAAGATCCCAGGATACTATTGATGGGCATTATGGATCCGAATGAACAGGCGAAAGGCTCACTCGTTGAATTGCGCGATAAGGGTAATATAATACCTGTGCTTGACTCGTTGCAAAGACCGGTCGACTTCGTGACCGGTGATCTTGACAACGATGGGGCTAGTGATTATGTAGTTTGTAATTTCGGGAATTATACAGGGTCTCTAATGGCGTTTCAAAGCCGTGTCGGTGGTGGATTTAATAAGTTTTTTTTGCAGCGTCTTCCCGGAGCCCGTCGCGTAATTTTAAAAGACCTTGATGGTAACGGCACGCTTGATATCCTGGCGCTAATGGCGCAGGGTGATGAACGGATCATTGCTTTTTACAACCAGGGAAACTTCCAATTCAGAATGACAACGCTGCTGCGGTTCAATGCCGTGTATGGATCGAGCTATTTTGAAATAGCCGACTTTAACAATGATGGCAAATTTGATATTCTGCACACCAGTGGCGATAACGCAGACTATTCGCCAGTCTTGAAACCATATCACGGCTTGCGAATTTTTCTGAATACTGGTGCCAATCAGTTTAAAGAAAATTGGTTTTATCCCATGCACGGTGCATCACAAGCCAGAGCCGGCGATTTTGATGGCGATGGAGATGTTGATATTGCCGCTATTTCCTTTTTTCCCGACTTCAAAACCCGGCCTGATCAGGGGTTTATTTATTTTGAAAACACACCGAAAGGATTCAACGCGAAGGTTACACACCTTGGCAGGAAAGGCCGTTGGATAACAATGGAGATGAGCGACATCGATAGTGATGGGGACCAAGACTTGCTGCTTGGATCCTTGGCATTTCCAACACAAATTCCGGAAAATATTCTTGCCGAATGGGGTAAGGAGAAATATGATTTGTTATTGCTGCGCAATAATCTGCGCAACGAGTCTCTCCGGTAGTACACGTTGCCAGGGCATCGTCACCCTATACCTTATACCTCGTCCCCAGATCGTATTCCCCCTATTATTGGACGAACAGACTAATCTCTATTCATCACAACGATCTTCTTGTGTACTACCGTCTTGTCGTTTATTTGTATAGACATGATGTACATGCCATTCGGCAAATGGCCAACATGGATCTGCTGATCTTCATATGAGAAATCCTTTTTCAATTTGCCCTGCATTACCGCAGCCCCATGTTGGTCTATAAGGTGCCAGGTGTAGTCGCGGGTCAGGTTAAAGTCTGAATGTAAATTCATATACTGGGACGCAGGATTAGGATAGACTACCAGTCCCTTCAATTCCGCTACAGTCGGAGAATCCTCGACGCCGGTCACCAATGGACCCACCTTTCTCGGGGCCTTTATAATAACCGACTGAAGGATTCTTCTCGCAGTTTCAGTTCCTCGCGAATTGTCTTGCACAAAAGCGAGAATGTAAAGGCTGTCCGGATTAGTTACCGGCATGTCAAGTGTATACTCAAGATTCTCCTCATGTGCTGTTGGACCGGCTGCATCCCACAGTTGTGTAATCGTGCGGCCGTGACTTCCCAATAACAATCTTCTGACTACGTTTCCATTTCCATTTATCCCGCGTTCAACAAGAGCCGCATGCAATGTTACCGGGATGTCTAATTGCCGCAGGGTATCGATGTAGGCGTATCGGATGTTTAGCCCGAGCGTTGTATTTTCGCCGGTAGCAACAGTGTCGATTGTTATCTCGAATAACGGATCTTCCAGTGCTCGCCGGTCAATTTCCTGAGGTGTTATATTAGCTAACAGTCCGTTGAAATTGGTGCCGAAATAGTCACCTTGTATTCCATCCATTACTGTCGTAGGAGCTTGTGACACGCCATATAATTGCTGACGCGCCGTCGGGTCAGCTTCGTTTTCACGGTTGATATCGTCTCCAGCGATATGGTATTGGACAAGAATAAAGTCAGATGAATCTTTTGACGCAATCTGATTCTTATACATAGTCTCGAGGAACTGATCGGAATTATTGCTCGCTCCGGAGTTATCGTTGCTAAAATGTTCCACCAAAACATTTCTGTTTTTCTCACCGATGTAGATGTTATCAAATGCAAAGCCATTCAGCACCTCACCAGTCGGGTTATCCCCATTACTTTCAAAGGCAATGCGGAACCTCACAAGATCGCGCTGACTAACGGGAATCTGGTCTAGATTGAATCGTGCATTTTTCCATCCTTCAGTCGGTTTTGAACCAGACCACCCAAAGTCCCGACCGCCTGGTGTACTGGTAATATCGCGTGTATCGTACCAGTTGATTCCGTAACCGTTGGCATCGCCGATCGTTTCCCATGTATTTCCGTCATCTGTGGAGAATTGAATTACCGCGCCGTCAAAAGCACCTCTCATATCCGACCAGTAATCAAGTGAGATCATTGGTCTCTTCAGGTCTGTAAGGTTTAGACATGGACTTAACACTTCAGAAACTTCACTGTTGTTGAACGTGCTGAATGTTATTTCGGAATCGGGGTTATTGCCCGTCCACCAGGCATGATTGCCAGGCGATGCCTCCTGAATCACATTGCCGGCAGGTGGACCATATACCCAGCTTGGATTGACGCTGGTTGTAGAGACTACCCACGGATTGCTCCCGATTTCAAAATCAGTTTGATATCCCCCGGATGCAGTGGGAGTTACATAATCCAGAATGATTACATCATGAGCTTTTGTGCCAACGCAGCCATCTTCGGTATTAACAGTGAGTTGTACGGTAAATGTGGTAAACGAATTGTAATCATGGTTGGGGTTATTGAATGTGCCCGTAGTGCGGCCACCATGCGTACCACCCGGAACATTCTGATTTCGCAGGCCAAAACCTAAAATATCACCGTCGCCGAAGTCCCACTGGTAATCGTTGATCTGGCTGTAATTCAATGGCGTTGTAGAGAAATCTTTAAATTCAGTTACTTCAAGGCCACTGCAGATCTTGCTCCAGGTAAAATCAACATTTGGCAATGGACCGACCCGGATAACTCTTGTGGTGTCATGCGAACATCCCTCACTAGTTGTAACGGTAAGGCTAACAGTTTTAGAACCATGATCCGTGTATTTATACTTTGGATCGCGCGTAACGCCGTCGTTACCATTGCCAAACTCACCGTAATTCCAATCATACGCGACAATAGTTGCGCTGGAAGGATTTATCGGAATAAAGGATGCATCGGTATACGTCAGGGAGTCAGCGACACAAATTCTGTCGAAGTCAATGATCGCCTTTGGAGCTGCGAACACAGTAACTACTTTAGTTAGTGTATCGGTCGCATTCAGGCTGTTGGTATAGATATATTGGACCTGGTATGTTCCGGGAGCCAGTCCGTCCGTATTTAAAAAATAGTTCGCGCCACCGACGTTTACAATCCTGGAAGGGATGTCAAGGCTTCTGAACAATGTTTGAGGTGAACCGGTGCTTGCTGCCGGATATCCAACGAGTTCGAGCAATCCGGAATTTCCGCAGATCTGAGGATCTCCCCCTGGACTTGTTGTTTGGTTTTCAATGTCAAAGTCTATGGTGGTGATTGGGTTGACTAACGTAGATTTCACCACAACGTTTGTACATCCTGTCGTCGGATTCGTGTAAGTGTATGTAATACTAACCGGACCTAACGAAGCGCTTCCGGGATCAAATTGATTAGTGCCTGCGATAATGCCCGACCCAGTGAATGTTCCACCTACTGGTATGCCGTCCAGGTTTACGATTGGATTATTTTCTGCATAAGCTGGTTGTAAGCCGAATAGAAAAACTTCGGGCAGTTTGTTAATTTTTACGAATACCTGATCGCTTACGGCAACACAGGGGCCGGCACCATCCGGGTCGTTGGACGTTAGCGTGAACAGCACTCCACCGTTTGCAATGTCGGCAGCAGAGGGTGTATAATCGGTGACCGGATTGGTGGCGCTCGTAAAGGTGCCGCCGCTGCCGCCAGACCATGTTACTGATGCCGTTGAACCCGCGATGGAGCCGGTAAGGCTTATAGTTTGATTTTCACAGATCTCGAAATCAGTTCCAGCATTGACTATCGGCGTTTGGTTAATATGAATTTGAATTTCGTCAAAGCCTGCAGCGCATACACCCGTTACATTAGACGTAAGTCTGAAGCGAATATTTGTACCTACGTCTGTCGGCGACGGAGAGTAAGAAGCGGTTACAGTAGATCCGGTTACACTCGATGCTGATATTGTTCCGGTACCCGCAAGCAAACTCCACGTACCAGTGGTTGCACTTCCGCTCAGGGTCCCCGTTAAATTAATAGTGGTCGGCTCGCAAACAGTGTAATCAGCAGGCAGGGTCACTACCGGTCTTCTATTAACGTCGACTATTAATTGGTCAGATGCTGTTGAGCAAGGGCCGATTCCATCCGGATCATTTGATGTAAGGGCGAATCGTACCTGACCTCCCACATCACTTGCGTGTACCGTGTAGGTTGCAGTAACAGTCGAACCTGCTGTCGAGCTGGCAGAAAGAGTACCTGAGCCAAATCCCGGTACAATAGTCCATGTACCGCTTGTTGCGCTTCCTCCAATAGTTCCACTCAATGGAATTGTCAGTGGCTCGCATACAGCGAAATCAACACCGGCGTTCGCAGTAGCCACAGGATTGACTGTAACTGTGACATTCGTTACAGGACCATCACAGGCATTAGCGGTTGGTGTAATGGTATAGGTTACGGTTCCTACTAGTTGGTTAGTGGTAGTCAATGTCTGGTTTATAACACTTCCATTTCCATTGGACCATCCTACAACGTTAGGCGACGCAACCGCAGTCCAGGTGAAGGTAGTCCCCGCGACATTCTTCGGACCGGAAGTAATATTGATGATTGCAGGCTGTCCACTGCAAATAATGGCATTTGATGTACTTGCTGAGGGTTCTGGCTTAACGGTGACTATCAGATCAACCGGTAATCCATTACATCCATTAAAGCTTGGTGTTATTCTATACGTAACCGTACCGGATACATTGCCTGTATTTACAGGTGCATCGGTAACGGACCCGGATCCACTAACGGTAACACTACCGGGCGCGATGGGACCGCTAATGGTGGACGTCCATGAAAAAGTCGTGCCGCCAATAGTTGATGTCGGTGCAAAGGCAAGAGCCTGGCCACTACAAATCTGCTGTGAATAGGATGCAGCGCTGTTTGTCATTGCAGGGACAGGTTTCACAGTTGCTGTTACGTTAAAGGTTGGTCCGGGACAGCCATTTGCTGATGGCGTAATCGTGTATACCACAGATCCATTATTTATTCCATCAGTGCTTGTTAGCAATTGCGAAATTATATTTCCGGCGCCAGCAGAAGCTCCTGTTACATTCGTTGCAGCCGCTGTCCAGGTGTAGGTAGTCCCTGCGACAGTGTTAGGATTTGTAATAGCAATGCCTGTGGATGCTCCGGAACAAATAATTTGATCACTTGCTGTTGCGGTAGGGACGGGATTTACAGTTACGACCAGGTTTACAGGAAGACCATTACAGCCCGAAACCGTCGGAGTAATCGTATAAATAATTACCGCGTTTGTATTTGTAGCATTTACTGGTGTGTCATTGATCACTCCGGATCCGGATGCACTTACTCCTGATAGTGTGCCTATAATCGTTGATGTCCAACTAAACGTTGTTGATCCAATGCTAGAAGTCGGCAGGAAATTCAGCGGCGTCCCGCTGCAAATCTGCTGTATGAAAGACGCGGGAGAGTTGGTAATGACAGGCTTAGGGGTTACGTTGACAGTTACTGTGACAGGAGTTCCAGAGCAGCCATTAGCGCTTGGTGTGATAATGTAGTCAATAGAGCCAGGATTAATTCCATCTGTGGTATTCAGTGTCTGGCTGATAACCGAGCCCGAGCCGGCCGATGCGCCGGTAATATTAGAGGCACCAGACAGCGTCCACGAATAAGTTGTTCCAGGCACGCTATTCGGATTGGTAATTACAATGCTGGTGGTTTCTCCGCTGCAAATACCTTGAGGAGTGACAGCCGCCGCAACTGGAATGGGTTTAACGTCCACAACAAAATTCACGGGTACGCCTGCACATCCACCTATGCTCGGTGTAATTTGATAGGTTACAGTTGCCGTTGAGCTACTGGTGTTTATTGGTGTATCGGTTATCGAACCCGTTCCACTTGCAGTAACACCACTGAGCACACCGCTTACAGACGAAGTCCAGGACATCGTAGCGGCTGGTATTGTCGATGTTGGCAGAAAATTCAAAGCCGTACCACTGCAAATCGATTGTATCAAACTCGCGGGCGTGTTGGTGATTGCCGGTACCGGATTCACTGTAACCGTTACGTCCAACGGACTGCCTGGACAACCATTCGCGGAAGGAGTTATTCTATACACGACAGTGCCGGAATTAATCCCATCTGTGCTCGTCAGAATCTGACTGATGAGTGACCCGTTTCCTGCTGCTGCGCCACCTACATTCGAGGAGGAGAATACCGTCCAGCTAAAAGTTGTACCGGCAACCCCGTTAGGGTTTGTAATGGCAACGCTGGCATTCGTGGCAGAACAAATTGTTTTGTCTGAAGCTGCAACATCTGGAATTGGGAAGAAAGTAATTTGAACATCGTCCTGCGATGAACATACACCATTCGTCGTAGTCCAGCGCAGTGTATAAGTCGTTCCTGATACTCCGTTAAAGGTTGTGGCAGGATTTGTATTCAATACAAAGCTGCCCCCCAAGCCACTTACGATTGACCATTGCCCCGTACCAACGACTGGGCTATTCGCAGATAAAGTGGCCGATGTAGAACAAAGGTTCTGGTCAGGTCCCGCAGCCGCAGGTGTCGGAGGGGCATCAAACAAAATTGTGACGTTATCATTGCTGCTGGCACAGACCCCATTGGAGATGCTCCATTGAAGCGTGTACAAGGTTCCGGCTACTCCATTGAATACGGTCGTCGGACTGTTCGGATTCACAAAGCT
>CAMLER010000102.1 GCA_946478915.1 uncultured Chryseolinea sp. | reverse complement strand
ACTTTAGTTCAATTCTGGCATTCGCGCGAACATGCCACTACGGCCGCTGAGAAAGGTGCGCGACTTATTTTCTCGCCATCGACGAAAGTTTATCTCGACATGCAATACGATTCAACATCGCGCATTGGACTAAATTGGGCTGCGTTCATCGAAGTCGATTCATCATATCAATGGGATCCCGCTAAACTGGTTCCCGGTATCGAGCGGGAACAAATCATGGGGGTTGAAGCACCACTCTGGACCGAAACTGTTCTTAACATGGATGATATTGAATACCTTGTATTCCCTCGACTAGCGGGCGTCGCAGAGATCGGGTGGACACCGTCATCTTCCAGAAACTGGGACGATTACAAAGTACGGCTTGCCAATCACGCCAAGCCCTGGAAAGCAATGGGAATTGATTTTTATCGATCCCCGAAAGTTGAGTGGGCGGATGAAACAAAGTCTCAATAAAAGAACTTCCCGCTTCGTGCGGGATTTTTTTTGTGAAGTCACCCGATACGTTGCGTATAGATTCACCGTTATTATTTATGCATACTTTTGCGGTAGAGGAAAAATGCTAAGTCGAAATCTTTACTGTATCAATGAAAACACCCCTCATAACCCCGGAAGGTTTGGAAAAGCTAAAGGCAGAGTTAGACCATCTGTGGCGCGTTGAACGACCGGAAACCACTCAAAAGGTATCCTGGGCCGCAAGCCTGGGCGACCGTTCTGAAAATGCAGATTATCATTACAACAAAAAGCGCCTGCGAGAGATTGACCGGCGTATACTTTACCTGCGCAAGTGTATCGACGATTTAAAAGTTGTGGAGTACACACCTTTTCAGGAAGGAAAAGTGTTGTTCGGCGCCTGGGTAGAAATTGAAAATGCAAAAGCCGGACGAAAACGCTTCCGTATTGTGGGCTATGATGAGATCTTCGATACCAAAGATTACATTTCTATCGATTCACCTATGGCGCATGCGCTGATGAAAAAAGAAGTGGGCGACGAGGTCGTGGTGAAAACAGGTGCGGGGGAATTCGTTTGGCGTGTAATAAAAATCGAGTACCAGAAATAACGTCAGATTTTATTGAGATCAGTCTAGCTTTTTTCACTGAGTACAGGTTGATCATCATTTCGGCGTTCCTTTATTCCACTTAGAATAAAAGCATGTCTGACATCGATACGAATAGCAGGTTATTCTAAAAACATAGCAGGAACAGGGACATACAGAATCACCTAAAACCGCAGGCTAAAGAATCCTTACCTCAGCCAAGACCGGAAGATGGTCGGAGGGATAAAACATTCCGTACGAATCTGACAACACACCATGCCGAAGAACAAGTACTCCATCATTTATAAAAATATAGTCGATTGTTTTTGTAGGAAGTTTTACCTCAAATCCACCGCTTGTTCCGTCGGGCCCATAAGGAGTTGTTTGCGATTTATCTTTTGCGTCATTTAATTCTTTCAGTATAGATTGAACAGGACCTGAAGTTTTAACCAGGTTAAGATCGCCCGTTAAAATCAGTGGCTGATTTTCTTTATTGATCTCCTTAATGGAATTAAGTATAAGTTTTGCTGCTTCCTCACGCGCTTTGACACCACGATGATCAAAATGGGTATCAAATACAAAAAAAGTTTTCCCAGTCAGTTTATCTTTTAGCTTAATCCACGTCACCGTTCTGTTGCAAACGGCGTCCCACCCAAAGCCAGGCTTCGTCGGCGTTTCGCTTAACCAGAACATGCCATCCGTAATTTTCTCAAATCTTGACTTCCTGTAAAAAATACCCATGTGCTCACCTAGCCTTTTTCCATCATCACGACCGACGCCTACATATTCAAAATCTGGAAATTGAGCTGCCAGGTCATCCATTTGATCTGGCAAAGCTTCCTGAACATTAAAAATATCTGCTTTATGAAATTTAAGCAGGCCAGAAACCTTATCCTTTCTTAATGGCCAGGCATTAATCCCATCGCCAGGATTATTATATCGAATATTATATGTTATGATTGTAAACGGTATATCCTTGTTTGATTGAGCGTCGGAATTTTGAAACGCAAAAACAATAAGTAACGTAAGGATTACACGCTTACTAAAATTTACTTGTGTCATATCTTTAGTTTGTTAATACCAATAACTGCAAAGGACTTACGTCCAATGCAGTTATTAGTTAATGCTACCAACCAGGATTTTGATCCAAATTCGGATTTGCTATCACGTCTGTTTGCGGAATGGGGTAATAATACATTTTATCATCCCATTCTCTCGGAATATTATTAAGCCAGGTTAACTCTCCGGAGGTTCCGTTTTTCAAAAGCTGTGGATTAACTTTGCCGTCCACCATTGGTGAAACATCAACATAGGTTATCCCTGCTCCTAGATCAGGCTTAGTCCCTTGATAGAAGGCAACATCGTTTATACCGTCTTCATTTAAATCCATAGCGGTATTCAGCGCCGGAACATAAAATCCATTCCACTCCTGTTCCATCAGTTCACCACGTTTCCATCTTAATATATCTTTAAATCGAAATCCTTCCAGGGATAATTCGACACCGCGTTCCCTTCTGATCTCAAGAATTGACGGATCAGAAATATCCGGAAAGTATACGGACTGCAAATAAGGATCGACTAAAGATGGTTTCGATTCGAGGCCGGCTGTTATACCGCCTCTGGCTCGCAACACACCGACCGTTGCAGCCCAATCGTCATCCGTTAACGTTCCCAGTTCTGCTTTTGCTTCAGCATAGTTCAATAACACCTCAGCATAGCGGATCATTGGGATAGAATTTATATTTAGATCCCGCGTATCATAATACATGTCATCAAGCGCCCATTTTATTGGCTGGTATCCTGTATAAGTATAAGTAAAAAGTGGCGGAGCTGGAATCTGAACTCCATTACTAATTCTTTTGTAATCACCTGACCTGATGGTTTGGGCAAGCCGCAGATCTCTATTCTTCACTTCGTCTTTAAATAACATGGATTCGTACCCGGGAGTACTGGTGAAAGGCGTACCGTCGATGTTCAAATACGTGTGGACAAAGGTTCTTGTTAAACTAGCCTTATCGCCATACGTACCACTAGTCCAGTACCAATTGGCATCGTTTAATTCGTTTAAGGTAAGATCCATCACCGATGCTAAGATTACCTCACTGGCAACAGGCGCCGGGTTAATAAATACCTGTCTGTAAGACTTACCTAGCCCACCAGTTGTGTTGATAGAGTATCCTCCCTCATCGATTACAGCTTTGGCGGCCGTGGCTGCCTCATTCAACCAGTCATTGGCAGTTCCTTCGAGAGAAAGTTCAGTATGATATTTTCTAAAGGTCCCCTCAAACAAACTTAACCGCGATTTAAATGCATAGGCAACCCATTTTGTTATCAGACTTCGGGTGGGATCATTGCCCGACCGGAGATTAGCACACGCATAATTAATGTCAGCCATTACGGAATCCATAACCAAGGCTCTGGGATCACGTTCGCCATACAACTCCTCGTCTGCCACGTCAAGAGGTTTGTTTATCCACGGAACATCTCCGAAGCGCACTATTTTTTCAAAGTAAAAGTACGCTCTGAAAAATCTTGCTACAGCCTGATAATGTGCTCGTGCCTCACTGGGTACCCTTGGATCATTGTTATTCACAATGAAATAATTAATATTTCTCAGATCCGTCCACGTCCATCCTGTACTTAAAACTGGTGCAAAGGCATCTTTTCTGATAAAGTCGGAAACTGTCCGGACTGCCATATAATCTGCCATGGCATCTAATCGGGTGCTACCTTGAGGCAATATGGAATAGAAGGAATAGGCGTACAGTTGTAATCCGCTTTCATTACCAAATACCGCAGATTTTGGTGTGGTCGCCTGGGGTTCTTGTTCCAGTTCACATTGTACGAACATCAGACCTATCAGTGTAAACCACAAATATTTCTTTTTCATAATAGTCATTTAGATGATAATTAAAAGACGATGTTTAAACCAATGGAATAGCTTTTCAGCATCGGATAATTATATCCATCTCCTGCATTTGAGGAAGTGAAAAGTTGATCCGACTTCACGGTGTTTTCGACATCGAGATGCTTTATCAGTTTCTGCAAAGGAGATTTCGTCCATAAGTTCTCTCCCGAAAAATATACTCTCAGATCAGAAGCCCCGATTTTTGAAATCAGCGTTTTAGGCAGACTGTATCCGATCTGAATATTCTTTAGTCTTATATATCTTACGCTTTGGAGATAACGTGTCTGCGGTGCTCCCAGTGTTCGGGTAGTATTGCTTGCAGCCGCCCGGGACATATATCTGGGAAAATACGCTTCCGGATTTTCCGGCGTCCAGATGTTACCTAGCTGGAAGGCTGGAACCTTGTTATAAGGCCTGTTATATTGCCCCCAGAAAAACTCTGCTTCGGTGCTTGGGTACCAGTCCTGTTTCATGACACCCTGGAAGAAAGTACTGAAAAAGAAGTTGTTCCAATTTGCTCCCAATGTTATTCCAAACATGTACCGAGGTTCGCTATTACCAATAATCACTCTGTCACCCGGATCCGAAACTCTGTTAGTCCCAGGATTTATAAAACCATCTCCATTGAGGTCTGCAAATTTAATATCACCAGGAGCCCACACGCCATTTGCAGCTGCAGTAAATTGTGGACTTTGCTTAGCATGGTTATCGATGTCCTCCTGATCAACAAAAAATCCCTCTGTAGTGTAACCCCAAATTTCCCCTAATACCTGACCTTCATAATAGTCATTTAGGAGTTTGTTTGGATTATTGTACTTGGTAATAACAGACTTATTATCGGCCAGGATAAATCGGACAGAGTAATCAAATGATTTTTGAGCTACCCGCAGTTGATCGGTCCAATCCAATGAAAGCTCCCAACCCTTCGTCTCCAGATCCCCGTAGTTTCCCTTTGGAGCAGTAGCACCAAAGACTGCGGGTGGGGTAAGACCGATGGTATACATATCGGTGGTTTTGCGCACATACCAGTCACCCACAAATGTCAGACGGTCATTAAGCATTCGGAAATCTAACCCGATGTCGGTTGTTGTTGCTGTTTCCCAGGTAAGGCCATCCGGTATCGCAGTAGGCGCGCTTGTAAAATTAGGCCGCGTGCCGTTGAGTATGTGTGAGGATAAAGAAATTCCCAATTGCTCCTGGTAGACATACGAAGCAATACTACCGTTTCCGAGCGATCCATATGAGCCCCTCAGCTTGACATCAGATAAAATTTTTGGTGAAACATTCCAGAAAGGCTCTTCGGAGATCCGCCATCCTGCGGAGACAGAAGGGAAAAACGCAAATCGCTGATCTTCCGGGAACTTGGAAGAGCCATCATAACGACCATTTACCTCCAACAAATATCGGTCTTTGTAAACGTAGTTGATCCTGGAGAATCCACCCATCACTACCCATTTTTCCCAGCCGCCCCCAATCGAGGTAGATGCGCCTAATGCCAGATTGAGGTTGTCCGCATCTGGATAAATAATACCATTTCGTTGTGCCCGGAGTGACTGAAAGGTTGACTGTTCATAATTATAGCCAGCCAATATCTTAACATAGTGAGCATCGTTAAATGTATTTTCGAACTCCGCATACAGGTTTGAGGCTAAATACTGGTTTTCACTTCTCTCCTCCCTGAGGTCGTTAGTAGTTGTTCCAACATAGGCGACGCCACCAGGCTTAGTACTATAAGGAACCTGAACACGTTTTTGCTTAATGGTGTTGTCCGTATTTCTAAAGGTAAAATTTCCATTGACCCTGAACTTGTCGTCAAAAAAAGTGGTGGCAAAAGAGGTCGTATTCCTGAAAACTCGATTCTTAAAATCAAGACCATTTTTGCCGTACCAAAAGTCGCCCACATGGTATACGGCTGCCATCGTCAGCGTGCCGTCCGGGTTAAACATCGTTGCGTTCGTATGCCCTTCATCTGCAATGTTTCTCCAGATACCTCCACCCTCGCCGACGTTTAAAGGATTGTGATAGTCCTGGTCTGAGTAGTCCATATTGTTTTCAAGCTTGAGCCAAGGAGTGAGTTGAATAGAACCTTTTGCCCTAAAATTTTTCATGGAAAAATCGTCTGAATTATAACGAAACAGTCCACCCTGATTTGCCAGCCGGCCTGAAAGCATTACCCACGTTTTCGGACCTCGGCTTGAAATGGAAATATTATTCTCGAAATAATTCAGATTATCCTTGTACAGTAAATCGTACCAGTCTGTGCTGCCATAGTAAACATATTCACCTGTGACCGGATCAATCTCGACCTCATCATAAGGCTGTCCCGATTCAACTTTGTTTTTGAAGTTGTCAAGGTATGCCGGCGAAAACTTCAAAGTCTTATTCATGTTCTGAGGAAATGTACCTTCACGGTTGACGAACGCTTCGGCAAACATTTTTGCGTTCGTATAACCATCGGTTACAAAATCCGGAACGGCTATGGGACTTTTCTTTGCAAAATTGGATGAAAAGAATACGGTTGTTTTGTCTTCTTCCGGAACCTTCGTTGTTATTAGAACAACGCCAAAGACACCGCGCGCACCATAAATCGATGCCGCTGCAGCGTCCTTAAGCAATGAAATGCTGGCAATATCATTCGGGTTCACCATACTCGGGTCCCCTTCGACACCATCTATCAAAACGAGGGCAGTACCCCCTTGTCCGATGGAAGTTGTGCCCCTGATATTGAAGCTAGGTGCCTGATTGGGTTTCCCGTCCTGAAGTCTGATGTTGAGATTGGGTAAAACGCCTTGAAGACCTTGACTTACATTGGTCATCGGCCGGTTCTTCAAGACATCTCCATCTACCTGATCAACAGCGGCGGTCAGATTCAGCTTATTCTGCGTGCCATACCCTACGACAACAATTTCAGAAAGCGTTTGAGTATCTGCTGCGAGACTGACGTTTATGGTTGACTGATTGGAGACAACAATTTCCTGCGAGGTGTAACCAATAAAACTAAAAACAAGAACGGCATTACCATCTGCAACGGTAATTCTGTATCCTCCATCAACATCAGAAGTGGTACCATTGGTGGTGCCCTTCTCCAATATGTTAACACCAGGAACAGGTGCTCCTGCTTCATCGGTAATTTTTCCCTCGACTAAGAATGCCAACATTAGGGTACCCGTTGTTTCGACAATCGGAGGTGAGTACATTTCCGACACAGCCACATCATGCGCATAACCTACAGTAATAAGAAAGCTACTTAAGACCATGTTTACCAAGAATGCACGCACCACTGAATTCAGCTTTCCTTTTTGATGAGATAAAAGTTTAATCATAACTTTAAGGGTTTTTGTTTAAGAACAAAAAATGAAATCCGCCAGCCTGGCTGACAGGATGAATAAACCATGACACTGCGATGTCATCGGTCTCTTTACCGGTGTCTTTTTTTCATTAGCATATACAGTCAGTTTAATTGGGTTTTTAATCATGGTTTATTGTGTACCATCCCCTTAGTCTCCCTTGTCTTACAGCTTGCCGAATGGGGTCGTAAATAATCTGAAGCTTTTCAAATTTCCGATGATTGGATAACGGGATGTTGAAAAACAATTTTAGAACACTTTATGATCGAAAATTATATCCACACCATATACTTCCTTCAATGCATCAAAAACATTACGTGCGGGGGCCTCGTCAAAATATCATTCACCGAAGGAAGTGAACTATTAAAAAGTCTACGCAATCAAAGCAATATTCACCAGGATCGCTTGATAACTAAACTTCTACGGAGAGCAGCAATCATTATATAATATAATAGTAAAGGTTGAATCGTCAAAGCGCAATCATCTCCTCTGGCACAAGCCGTTGATGAACTCTCTCAAGTTGTTGCCTGAGCTTTTCATAGCGCTGAGGGTTGTGTGAGACAACTTTATACCTACCATTCTAACAGGTTCCGGCGAATCGTTTAAATGTATTGATGATTTGTAGATTATGAATCATACGCCCTTCCAGGAAGGCAAAGTACTGTTCGGGCCTGGGTTGAAATTGAAAATGCCAAACGCGAGAGAAAACGCTTCCGCATAGGCGGCTATGATGAGATTTTTGATTCAAGGATTACATTCTATCGACTGACCTATGGCGCGTACGCTGATGAAGAAAGAGGTAGGTGATGAAGCCAGCGTGAAAACAAGTGCGGGCGAGTTTGTATGGCGTGTAGGAAAATTGAATTTCAAAAGTAATAGTAAAGGCTTCGCGACCCTGTGGTAAAGTGGATTATCCCTTTATTGCAACGCGTATGCGGGTTACTGGTCAGATGGAGCAAATCTCTGATACAAAAAAAGAGAAGAAAAGGAATTAACAAAAATAAATTACAAGAAACACCGACATTTAGTTCCGTAAATTATGATCACTCCGCATCTTTTACGAACCTGACATTAAAGCGGTACCCCGGAGAGTTGCTTTGATACAAGGTAAGACGCAAGGAACTAAGGTCTGTGCCTGCTTCCTGAATACTAAAAGTCTCTCCATCCACAGTCCAAAACTCGGCTATATCTCCTTCGATGGGATTTGAATCAAGAAACATATAGTTAGCCGGATAAGCGTTGAACCCGGAAGTATTTGTCCCTCTTGCATTATTCCAGTTTGCAGTGGAGATCAATGCTTTGATTGCCTCTCCATCACTTAATTTGCTGGGCACGGGAATTCCATACGACTGCGCTAACTGAGAGTAATCTTCCAACGTAGGTATTCTCCAGCCCTCGGGAACGGCAATGGCATCAAGTTCTGACTTCAAATAGTATTTGCCGTATTCGGGCCTTGTATTCAATGCATCATAACTTACTCCACCCGGGCCTTCATAGTTGGAAGCTGTCCACAGTTGATTTCCGATTTTTACAAATGGATACTGCTTGCCTTCAATTGTGACCTGCTGCAGGGGGCTTTCAGTTGATTCGTCATCACAACTTGTCAGCGTAACGATACAAGACAGCAATAGACAAACAACAATCAATGAACGCGTAGGCATATAGTAAGTTATTTGTAACTGAACTATCTATAAATTGTATTCAGTTACCGGATGACGGTAATCTTACGATAATATGACACTCAGGGTTACAACATTCCGAATTCAAACACTACTTCATTTTAAACAGGCGGAAGCTGTGATCGCCTTCAGGAAATGTTTCCTCAAATCGAAAATTCTATTTTTATTCGTCATCAGATTAAACCAGATGTCGTGCCATGCACGCATTCTGCAACAGTTGCATTAATGCGAGGGAGCGTTATGATGAATTTGGCAAACAGGTTCCGCAGACTGAACACAATGTTTGTCTCTGCACAATTTTCACAAATTCATTATTTTTATTTTCAATTGTTTCTATGTGGGACTCTCTTATCAAGAATCTGAGTAAATATGTGGTCCTTACCGACGAAGAGTCTGCTACAATCAGATCGGCCTTTAATTTCAAAAAGTTCAGGAAGCACCAGTATATTCTCCAGGAAGGTGAGGTATCCCGGTATGAAACATTTGTGTGCAAAGGTGTGACCCGAACTTATGAAGTGGATAACAAAGGGCAGGAACATATTGTACAGTTTGGATTGGAAGACTGGTGGGTTGGTGATCTATACAGTTTTTTGACTGACACTCCTTCGAGCTATAATATCGATTGCCTCGAAGACACTGAAGTACTTCAGATTACACGCGCAAATCTTGAAGTATTGTATCAGTCAGTGCCAAAAATGGAAAGGCACTTCCGGATCCTCATACAAAATGCATTTATATCTTCCACGAGGCGCATATCCGCTACGTTGGCGAAATCCGCATTGGAACGTTATCAGGAATTCATCAAACGGTATCCGCATATAGAGCAACGCGTGCCCAACCATCAAATCGCATCCTTCCTGGGAATCACTCCTCAAAGTCTAAGCCGCATCAGATCGCAGGCTGCCGCCGGTCGCCCTTGACGTGTAGGATCTCAATCGTTCGCCTATCTCGTTCCTTCTGAAAAAGAAAAACTGGTATTACCTCGAGGTACGTCCTTGGATCCCAGCTGGTGCGGTGTCCAGCATATTTCGACCGACCCTTTTCTGAAACAGGTTTAAGTTGCCAGCCAATTTCAATCCAAACATTAACCTATGTTAATCTTCTTATTTATCCTGGGTGATTGAACAAGGAAAGTGATAGGTGAAAATTTGCATAAAAAATTAACCCATTATGCAAAACGCGATAATCTCTCCTGTTTGTCAGAGTAACTCCTGGCGGCGCACTAAAACTTTATCAATCAAATTAAAACACTAAGATCATGACACATATTATTTTTAAAACCGGCAATACCTTCGGTCCTCTTTTCCTCAGAGTATTTCTTGCACTTGTACTCTTTCCACATGGAGCACAAAAACTTCTGGGATGGTTTAGCGGATTTGGCTTTACAGGTAGTATGCAATATTTTACTGAGACAGTAGGCCTTCCGTGGGTTGTTGGATTCGTAGTGATACTGATAGAATTTTTTGGACCAATTGCGCTACTTTTTGGATTTGCCGTCCGTCTGTGGAGCCTTGCAATAACAGGTGTGATGACGGGTATCATTCTTACTCATTTCAGCGCGTATTTTTTCATGAACTGGTTTGGAACACAACCGACGGAGGGGATGGAATTTTTTCTGCTTGCGATCGGTATGGCTACTTCGTTGGCGTACTCTGGTGCTGGCAGGTTTTCAATTGATGCATGGCTGATGAAAAATAACGTGGGGACAAGTCAGATCAAGACCGAAGCATTTAGCGCATAGGCTTTGCGGTATTATATTGACTGCGGTACTAAATGGTTAATGCGCCAGACGATAAATGCGTCGCATACTTCCATTATTAACATCAATTCCCATCGGTGGCCTTCTCTCCGCTGGCCTTTCGTGAATTTGCTGCAGTTGGATTTCGCAATTGCTGCGATTCCAAGAGTGCACCATACGCAGTTGCCCCCTCATTTTTCTGCAGGGCGATTCTACCCGGAACACGTGGGAAACAATCTGGCTGCATTAAAAATAAAGAAAGAGACAGTCATGATCGTAGTGTCTTTTATTCTCAAAAAGAATATATTGGATTCAATACGCCGGTCCATTATCTACGCGCCATGAAATCATTATTCCTGAATGCGTTTTTGTTTTGCCTTTGCATTTCTGCCGTC
>CAMLER010000101.1 GCA_946478915.1 uncultured Chryseolinea sp. | reverse complement strand
AAATTAAGAAAATCTATCTGGAGAGAATAGTAAAGTGTCACAACAGAAATTATTAGAGCGAGTATTGACTGTCCTCAACGCCGAGGAAATTGACTACATGTCACCGGGCCTGTTGTTTCAAGTTTATAGGGCGAACCAAGGGCTACACACGATATTGGTTCAATGCACTATCAGCATTTGATTACGCGTATAGATCGTCCCGCTTTGTCTGCGCCACTTCAATAAAAAAGTTTGCAACCTTTTCTGCTACAACCTTAAAATATTTTGATCCTTTTTCTGCGGATGCCTTTCTGGGATCTCCAACACCGGTATCCTTTGTCACCTGCAACCACTTCCGCTCAGCCCACGCCCATCCCTCGCGTATCGCCGACATCCGGAATTTTTTTGCAGCACCATCTCCAGCTTCAGATAGTGGTCGCACTAACTCAGGTCTCAGGTGGAGGATAACACTTGTCTCCATTTCGCCAGCGTGATCGTCTTTGTTTTCAAAAAAGTCCTTTTGGTCGACTGCATGAAACCAGTTGCATGACGTGAGGAACATATTAGGAAATTGCAACCCCAGCTCACGGATCATTGTTCGGAAATCATTCCCGCCATGACTGTTTAGTATGATCAGCTTGTAAATACCTTGCCTGTTTAATACTTCGACAACATCGCGAAGCACCGCAAACTGTGTGCTCGGATTCATATTCATATCCAGCTTAACATCAAACTGCCCGGTGTTGACACCGAATGGAATTGTTGGGAGTACGATGACCTTTTCTCCTTTTTCCCAAGCTATTCTGGCAGCTTCAGCGGCTACGTTATCCGCTTCAATGATATCGGTTCCATAAGGCAAATGATAATTATGCGCTTCGCATGCGCCCCAGGGAAGAATGGCTACTTCGTATTCCATTTCTTTTACTGTTTTCCAATGATTTTCTGCAAGAATGTATGGGCGCATGTTCGTGGGTTTAGAAAAGTGCTATAATGCAAATTAAGCATGAAAAATAAGAAGCATGCGGAATGATTGCCAAAAGAATATGTCGCGTTACAAACCATCAGCTTTTTGTATATTCAATCACCCATTATGCGATATCAGAAATTTTCTCCCAAGTCCGAATTAATTCCCTTTGTGGAATGCTATTTTATTTGGGAGGGTGAGGTGCCAGAAGGTTTGAAAGTTCAAAGTCCGCCCAACGCCTTTTGTTCTATGGTCTTCAATTATGGAGATCCCTATCTGGCCTCACAAAATAATGCTCCGCCGATGGAGGTACCCAATGCTTTTCTATCGGGACAGTTTACTGCCAACTATACCCTTGAGATGAAGGGAAGAATTGCAGTTGCCGGGATCGTGCTGAAACCGTGTACTGTTCATAATATTTTTGGATCTCGAATGTCAGAACTGGTTAATTCGCGCGTACCGCTGTCCTTTTTTCCTGGCTTGCCGGTTGACGTTTTACGATCAGCGATAAAAAATGAGCTAAGCGATGAAGGTAAGATCACCATCCTCGAACAGCTTATGACTTCGTATCTTCCGGTTGTGAAAAGCAACATATCAATCATCGATGAAGCGGTAGATTTTATTGATAGTTGCAGAGGATGTATTTCGGTGGAGGCGGTTGCTGAAAAACTCAATGTCAGCCGACGTTACCTGGAAAAAAAATTTTTGGAGAAAGTGGGTGTCTCCCCTAAATTTTATGCGAGGATAAAACGATTCGGTTCACTTTCGAACAAGATAGCCCATCAGGAGAAAATAGATTGGCAGCAGATAGTACTAGAATACGATTTTCATGATCAGTCGCACCTCGTCAAAGAGTTTATTGAATTCAATCAAATGAACCCCTCACAATACCATTCGTTACATAGTGAAATGACCCGTTTTGTAAAATAGCTCCAATCGCCATTCGCATTTTTACAATGCGATCGAACGATCCACATCTAGCTTTGTATCATCAATCAGGAAGACAATGAGCAAAGTTTCTGTCATATTTTTGTTTTTAATATGCTGTAATTCGCAGGCACAGGAGGCAAAGCGCTGGACAGAAGAAGATCGGAAATATCTCCTCGACAATCTCACTCGTTCGCAAGAGGCATTGATCAATGAAACAAAGGATCTCACACGAGAACAATGGTTGTTCAAGGAGTCGCCAGACCGATGGTCCATTAATGAAATTGTCGAACACATCGCCATATGGGAACTGTTGTTAGAGTATAGGATCACCCGGCAATTACAGGGAGGTTTGCAACCTGCACGCGCGATGAAGGCTATCGCTGACAGTGTGGTACTGGGGTTTATTATGGAACCAAAGAAGCATCATTCTCCAGACTATTCTCAACCCTTTACCTACACGCTGCCGATGGGGTTAAATGATCTGGAGAACAACCTGGCATGGGTTTTAAAATTGCGAAAGGAAGCCATTCGTCATGTGTCAGAAGAATCCACTGATCTTCGCCAGTATTATGTAGGCGACAGCGAAATCAATACGCATCAAGTGTACATTACGCTATTTGGACATGCGGACCGGCACATCCGGCAGATAAGACAGGTAAAACAGCATCCGAAATATCCCCGTCAAAATTGATAGAAAAATCTATTCACTTAAATAAATCAACAAAAAATGAAAACTTCTGTTCAACAACAAGATCGCATCGATGTACTCGCAAAAAAAGGAACGTGTATAGAGTTCTTTTCAGCCTACCAGGACATGGACGTCGAACGTATGCTTTCTCTCTGCGAACCGGAAAGCACAATTTCGTTTGTGCCACTTGGTGCTGACTATTCTGGGAAACTATATGAAGTTGGTAAAGCTGTCTGGGAAGCTCTTATGAACGCGTTCCCCGATCTTGACAATACTGTTAAAGGACAACAATACGACGAAATCAGCGACAGTGTAACCTGCAAGGTTGTGATATTCGGGAAACAAGAAAAAGAATTCGCTGGACTGCCTCCAAAGGGCAACAGCTTTGATAGCGAGCATATTTTTATTTTCCGTTTTAATGAGTCTGGCAAGATTGCAGATCTAACGATCAACTGGGATCACGAGAGCTTTGTTAATCAACTAACAAGGTGAGAGACTGACCTCGTAATTGCAGCCGCATTGACGTAAAAACGATGCTATCTAATTTCACAAGAAAGAGAAGAAGGGCACAGAGAGACCACCGATACTTGAAAGCGTGGTCATCTTTGTGCGCTTTATGCTTTGTGTTCAGTGAGACGATCACATTATAGTTAAGACGAAATAAAGTTGGATGCCGCCTGGTTATACCGTTGCGCCCTGGCAACTGCTGCCAGCGCCAGCGGTGCAGGCGAAACAATGCTGACCAATAACAATCTCACGTTGCTCTAAAGCATCGATATTAAAACTATTAAGGTGTTGTCCGGCGCGATTGTCAGTCTTCAATCCGAGCATTTGGTTAAAGTCGCAATCATAGAGGTATCCTTGCCAATCCACGGAGATGGTATTCCTGCACATCACTCCGTTCACGGCTGAAGGATTGAATGCATTAATGAGCTTTTCCATATAGTCGTCATAGTTTCCTGTTTCGATTAGAAAATCGAGGAAGCGACTTATGGGAATATTCGTAATAGTGAACAGGTTGTTGAATCCAATTCCAAAATGTTCCTTCAGCTCTTTCTTAAAATCGCGCTGAAGCTGTTCCTGGTTACCTGGTAAAAATGCTCCTAAAGGATTATACACCAGATCAAGGATCAGGCCCGATCCTTCTTTGCCGTAACCGACATCGTTTAGCATCCGGAGAGCAATGATCGATTTTTCAAAAACGCCTTCGCCTCTTTGTCGGTCTGTTTTGCCGGCATTGTAAAAAGGTAACGATGAGCATATACGCACATTGTTTTCACGGAAGAATTCCGGAAGGTCATGGTATTTGGGATTCGCTGTTATGATTGTCAGATTTGACCGCACAATGATTTCCGAAACGCCTATAGCCCTCGCCTGTTTTACAAACCATCGGAAGTCAGGATTCATTTCGGGAGCCCCGCCCGTGATATCGAGTGTATTTATCTGAGTTCCGGCTAACAGATCCAGGCATTGCTGCATGGTTTCACGCTGCATAATTTCCTGGCGGTCGGGGCCGGCATCAACATGGCAATGCTTACAGGTCTGGTTGCACATATAACCCACATTGACCTGGAGTATTTCAATTTTTGAGGGGCGCAATGGATAATGCCCAGTAGATTCAATTTTATTCTTGAACGTAACGGTATGACCAGACCCGGCAATATCCTGCTCAAGAATCTCAATTTGTCGTTGATGATTCGCCAATTGATGGTGACGCGCATGAAGCGATTTAATCATGAATCAAATTCTACATGGAAATTTTTTTCGCTTTGTTCATCATTTGAACCCCGTGTACAAGCGACGACCCGCCGCGAATAGCTGCCGCCACATGTATGGCTTCCATCATGCCCTTTTCTGTAACACCTTTTTCAAGTGTGTCCTGCGTATAGGCATCGATGCAATATGGGCATTGGATGGTGTGTGCCACAGCCAACGCGATCAAAGATTTTTCACGTGCTGTGAGATCCCCATCTTTAAAAACATCGCCATACCAATCAAAGAATTTTCTGGCAAGGTTGCCCTCCCACTCTCCAATGCCTGCAAATTTCTTTAAGTCAGCGGGATTATAATACGTTTCCATAGATAGTTGTTTAGACATAAAAGTAGGAAACTCAATGCAGATAATTCCTTGGCGACAAACCTAGAACATCAAATTTATAAGAGATGTTCAGATATCTATGTCTTAAGCGAATCTTATGGGCTTTGCGGGGATTATTGGCGCCACGTGCACGATGTTACGATACGCCAGGACATACAGAATACGACAGGGAGTTTAATCAGGATGGTAGTGCGATCCGGTAGCTCTTCCCTTTTTTCACAGTCAGCTTTTCTTCGCGCAGCCACGGATTGTGCCGTTTGAGCAACTTGTAATTTGTTCCCTGAGCTTTGGCAAAGTCCACAAGATCCCTGACCGTTTCATCCACTTCGATATACTTCAGCGGCTCAGGTTTGTAAAGATGATCAGGTTCGATATGGAAGCCATAACGCAATGGATTTTCCGCGATCTCTTTAATGGCAAGGATCCTGAATACATAGCGCGAAGTTTCATCATTTAGATAAAGATCGTAATAATTATCAACTGACTGATCATCCAATGCGCGTTGCATACCGCTCATACCTCTGTTATAGGAAGCAGCTACCATCGTCCAGTTGCCAAACTTCTTATACGCTTTCTTAAGATACTTGCAGGCCGCCTCAGTCGCTTTGATTGGATCATACCGCTCATCCACCTCATCCGTTATTTCCAGGTCGAGTTCCTGGCCGGAACTTTTAAGAATTTGCCAATAACCTACTGCATTGCGGTGAGATATTACATTCATGAGGTTGCTTTCGATCAGCGGCAGATATTTAAAATCTTCGGGAATACCGTGCTCCTCCATAATCTTTTGCATTTGCGGAAGCCAGCGGTTTGCACGCTTCATCAGGAAGATCGTGTTGCTGTGCAGGTAACAATTGATTTGCAATTCTTTATCGAGGCGTTCATGAACGTCGGGTATATGCAAGGGTACAGCCTCGCCGGCAAATGTCATTTTTGAGGGTACCTTAAAAGAAACTGCAGGTAATCGTTGATCTGTTCCGCCCGCCTCAAACACCGCTTCCATCACGCCATCATCCGAGATCTTATCGCGTCTCGGGCTTGTCGACCATTCTTTGTATGAAATATATCCGAAAAGAATGATCAATGAGCAGATTGACAGGAAGTTTGAGAGGTTCAATTTCATCATCTTTCAATGTATTGAATATCGATAAGGGTAGCTAAGCAAAAGTACTTATCGCGTCGGCTTCGTTTATTAATTGCCGGGCATAAACATGTACGTCTGTACCATTCCATGAAGAATAAAGCTTTATTCGGTCCTTTTTATTTTCCAGTCCGTTGCGGTATGCCTTATCATAATACGTCAACAGGATATCAATAACAGAACTCATATCTTTCAGCAAAAGTTTTTCCTTTGCTGTATTAAAGTGCTGACCGCCTAATTTTCGCGAGATTTTAGTCATTGCGTCAAGGAATTCATTTGGATCGGCCATCCCATATTCTGTTACCAGCCGGGCTATTCGCGTTTCTTTGTGAACGTTGATCTCAAATAAAGAACTGTTAGTCATCCTTAACCATAGATCTTTCGGAAGGAATATTTTTCCTATTGCAATCGATTCATCTTCAATCCAAATTCTTTTTGTTGGATCCAGTTTGAGTATTGACTCGAACAAATTGTTTTCAAACTGTTCCGTGCTTGGTTGGGGTGGCATCATTAATCCTCCAAAAACCGAACCCTTGTGATGAGCAATTCTTTCCAGGTCGAGTATCTGTTCGCCTTGTTCGCCTATCGCCCGGAGGATTTCTGATTTACCACTGCCGGTGTATCCGCATATCGCAATGAAATGGAATGGCGTTTTAAACGAGCCGATAGCGGCGCGACGATATGCTTTGTAACCACCTTCGAGCTGATGGGTGCTGATTCGTGCCATTTCCATAAAGCGACAAAAATTCGCAGATCGCATCCCGCCGCGCCAGCAATGAACGATAAACTCATCACCGATTCGTCGTGACGTTTCAATAAGATCGCCCAACCGTGGGCCTACCAGCCGGAATCCCGCATTAATCGCTTCAAGCTGTCCCTGGTTTTTATATGTTGTTCCCACTACAACGCGTTCCTTGTTATTTAACAAGGGGATATTTACTGCGAATGGAATATGGCCGTTGTCATATTCTCCTTCGCTTCGAACATCTACTACAGGCAGCCTTTTTCTGAGAGAAAGGAATTCATCTATATTGATGACCACGGTATGTTAAGAATTTGATCTAAAATTAGCGAAAGAACAATTTACATCGTTCCCGGTGGTAGAAGACTTTTAGCGGAGGCATTTTCTGGAATGAATAACTGTATATTTGTCTTAAGAACGCTACCAATGTTTGCCTACATCAGAAAAAAAATTGAAAAGCTGAAACTTAAAAAGACTTTTAAGGAGTACGGCTATGAGATCAAAACCTTTACGATCAAGGAAATTGGAAAGGTTGAATATGCCCAATGGCTGCATCCGTTCGAGGGTCCAAAGGAAGTTACTGACTCCAACATAAATTTTTATCGGCAATTGGCCAGTCCGGGTGCGATGATTATAGACATCGGTGCACATACGGGTGATACCACTGTTCCAATGGCATTAGCAGTTGGCAAGAGTGGACTTGTACTTGCGCTGGAACCGAATAAGTATGTATTCAAGATCCTCGAAAAGAATGCAACGCTGAACACAGCGCATACGAATATCGTCCCTGTTTGTTTTGCTGCTACCAGCGAGGATGGAGATTTTGTTTTTAATTATTCGGATGCCTCATTTAACAATGGTGGCTTCTTATCTGAGATCCACACTAAAAATCATCATCACAGCTATACCTTAAACGTTACAGGAAAAAATCTTCAAAACTATCTTCTCAATAACTTTTCGAAAGAGCTGGAGAAATTGGAACTCATCAAAATCGATGCGGAAGGATATGATAAAGAGATCTTAAAGACCATCCCGGACATTCTTAAGCGTTACAAACCAAACTTAATGGTGGAGTGCTACAAAAGACTTGACCAGGCCGAGCGTTTCGAATTGTTTGATATCATCAGCAGTTATGGTTATACTCTTTACTATCTGGAAAATTTTGAAGAATCAGGAAAGAAGATACCTGTGGAGCGAGGAAATATGATGGATAGGAAGCATTTTGAGATGATGGCCATCCCGGAGGGACGTTGAAAGTTAATAGTTAATAGTTATCAGTTATTAGTTAATAGTTAATAGACGCTCGAGCCAAAACCGAAGGTCTCTTCACTTTTGACTATTCTTCCCCTGATCCGCACTCACGCAATCATTAACGACTTTAACTTTTGAAGGATTGGCAAGATCTTGTCTTCAAAGGAGTGGGACCGCGGGGAAGCACAGACTACTATTAACTAATAACAATTAACTAATAACTAATTATCCGAGAAATTCGCAGTAATATAAGAAGCAATCCCAATCCTGAAGCCATAATTTAGATATTTGCCGTCCTGAAAAGCAGCAGCGGCTTCAAGCCTGAAAATGCGCAGAATACCGTCAATAGAGTAGCCAACCTCCGTGTAGTTCTTTGAGGTCGGCGTTGCCAGATAGTTCACAAACACATTTTCGCGAATGCCGGCAAGTCTAACGAGTGGGATATTGGAAATCAAAAGTTTTCGAAACTGGTAATGGAAGTTACCTGCAAAGTATTTATCGGAGGTGCTGAACTTGTAATAATCCATTAGACGAAAGCTTCCTACCGGATCATTCGTAATAAATGGCGTTTGATTTCCCTGAAAATGTTTGTTATCCATGAAATACATCTTGTCGGAATTCAAGAACATCCCCGCTCGCAGCGCAATATCTACATTGCCTCTTATGCCGATTTTAAACCCATGCTTAAACCCAAGCTCAATCTGATCGAAGTCCGAGACACTGTTCAAAATATTCTTAAATCCTCTTCTGTAGTGCGCGGAAATGATTGGTGAAGAGTTGGGTACCTCCGACTGGTAGCCGTTGCGAATGGTGTACTTAATCCACGGCCTCGCGGTTAAGCTGAGCGATCCAATAACGGAATTATGTTCCGGGAATCCCGTATCGGCAAGTTCGTCGTTCAAAGGACGGTTGGGGGTATAATCCTCGATCTTACTCCGGTTCACGATTTTAAAATCGCTGGTATTAAAAAGCTCTCTTCTCTTTGCAAATGACCAACTTGTGCTTAACGTAAAGTATGTACTCAACTTTTTTCTGAATGATAGATCTACGTAATCTCGTTCGTAAATTTTCATAAGATTCTTTTCAAGCAATAAGGTCATGAGACTATTTACAATTGGCAGGATCGGCTCATCCGGATTGTACTGATCGATAAATCTGCCACCCTGCAAGTCGAGACGGTAACTCTTGTTTCGCATTGAGAAATTCAGATAGCCGGATGGTTCTTTGCGCGAAAAAGCATATCGAAACAATGGTGTTATGGTAAGACGCGTTTTGTTGGTGTCCTGAAGAATTGTCCCGAACGAAACGCGGTAGTTGAAGTTCCACCCATCGACCGTATTGAAACCTGGCATCGGGAAATGTATTCTGAAATTGGAATGTTTTGAGATCTTATAATTGTCGCCGATAAGGATATCCCAGGGTTGAAATCCCTTGTGTTTGGACGCTTTCAAGGTATCACCTTCTTCTTTTCTTCTTGAAATCTCAGCAAGGCTGTCGGATTTTTGATAACCTTTTACCTCCTCGGTGGTAAGTGGTACAGGTCTCACCGAAGCCCAGTATGCTGAATCCTTTTTATAAGCTCCACTGTCAATTTCAAAAATTGAGTTTGAAATTATCTCAGGAGCAGGTTGTCCTTTTACTTCCGCTTTTTCATATTCCTTAATAATTGTATTGAGTTCTTTCCTTGTAATCTCCTTTCCTTCCGCAAGGCGTTCCTGCAATTGCTTGGTTTGATCCTGCCGGGCTTGTTCTTTTTTTGAAAGGTTCTTAAACTTTTGCTCGATTTCCTTAGCCTGTTCCTGTTCTATTTTCTCGTCGATGACCTCCATCTTTTCACTCTCCACATACAGTTCTGGATTAAGCTGGATCTTATAGTCGCTTACAGTAGCCAGATAGTTGTATTCGAACTCAAATCCGAATACTTTGCCGTCTACTTTGAAACGATGCGATACCGGCATCCAGGCTTTGTCCTCAATGGGTGCATAAACAGCTTTTATATTAACGCCGATGCCGAGCTTTGATGTATTGATATCCATACTGTGAATACTCCACCAATCCTCCACAATGTAAAGCATCCCATCGATGACATCGTCGCCCTTTGAACGGGGAATAATTTTGATTCTGCTTACCTCGTAATCACGGTCTTTAAACGTTCCCATGTACTCAAAACGGTAATATGAAAACGCTTTGGGCGAGAGTGGTGAAATCGTCTCAGCCACTTCCGGCTCATAGAAACTTCCAAAAATATAGGGGTTTGGTGACGTGTTGTTATCTCTTCCATCGCTTCGTATGGAAATAACCTTTTCCTCGAATTTACTGGGCCGGGTGTATTTTATGTCGCTAATAGATTCCGTCACGAATACTCTTCCCTTTTCAATCCCTTCTTTTTCCAGCGTTCGCTTCGCCAGCCAGGGATAATCCTTGAGTTGTCCTGATCCTTTTATATAGACTCTCGCCGAATAGCTGTCCAGTTGCTGAAGATGATATTTTGCCTTTGCAATTGCCTTTCGCATAATAGTGTAGGCCGGATCTTCATCACCAGCTTTGACGGTTACCGTTTGGAGGACAGTCACCTGTGTTTTCAATACTACGTTCACTTCTACGTAATCTGCTTTCACTTCCACCTGCCGGGTAACGGTTTCGAATCCCAGGAATTGAAAGACCAGGTCATACTGTCCGGGTGGCAGTGCGATTTCATAGTCCCCATCCACATTTGTGGTCGTGCCACTCCCTGTTTGTTTTACAAAAATCGTTGTGAATGCCAGTGGTTCGCCTTTTTCATCTTCAACATTTCCGCGTATACCTCCAGCGTGGGATATACAAACTGTAATGAGAATAATTGCTAACGATAATACCGAATGTCCCGAAACAAGCCCTGGCCACATGAAGTTCTTCTTTTAGTCCTGATAAAAACCTTTAGCTCTTATCCGTTCTTCAACAACATCGGGTACCAGGTACCTCACCGACTGATGTTTCTTAATGCATGCGCGAATGAAGGTTGCTGAAATGTCTAGCATCGGTGCTTCGATATATTTAACGTTAGGATGCGACTTGAGTTCCGATGGTTGCGTGTTAGGCCGTTGATAAACATATAAGCCGTAATCCTTCAATATCTGCTGGTAATTCTTCCATTTGGTAAAATTTACGAGATTGTCTTCACCGAGGATCACTTTAAAATCTTTTTCAGGATATTTTTCTTTTAGATGGACCAGTGTATGAATGGTGTAGCTTGGCTTTGGAAGATGAAATTCAATATCGGATACTTCCAGCTTATAATTATCGAAGATGGCTGCGCGAACCAGATCGTAGCGATCAAACT
>CAMLER010000100.1 GCA_946478915.1 uncultured Chryseolinea sp. | reverse complement strand
TTTTTAATCCTTTGGGTGGCTTTTTACTTGAACCACAAAAGTGGAGCCTTTTCCGTATTCGGATCTTACTGACAAATTCCCGTGAATTTTTAATGTTGCTTCGCGTGCAATGTACAGGCCAAGGCCCGATCCTTTGGATTGCTCATGTCCCCTATAGAACATTTGGAATATCTTATCCTGTTGCTCGGGACGTATACCGATTCCGTTGTCCTCAATGACGATCATCATGTCACTTCCTTGTTTCTTTGACGCGACTCTTACGACGGGCTGATGGCCGGTGGCATCTTTTTGAAAAATGAGCGCATTGGATAACAGGTTATTCATAATTATTTTCATCCTGCTTTTGTCCTGCCAGATCTCGGGCTCAGACAGTTCATATTCGACCTCTACATTTTTGTTAGTTGTGTATTTCAGATTCTCCAGGATCTCGGTGCACAGGTCTTTAATCTGGATGCGCTCGATCAGAATTTTTGTGCGGGTATTTCGAGAGTAATCCAGAATCTCGGAAATAAAATCTTCAAGTCTCAATACACTTTTCTCAATCATGCTCAGCAGATTCTGGCGTTCGGGAGTGTGATTGTCCAATTTACTAATGTTAACAAGGCCAAGAATTGACTTAAGCGGGGCGCTCAGATCGTGTGATACACTGTAAACAAAACGGTCAAGCTCTTCATTTGCTTGTTTAAGCTTTTTGTTTTGTTTGACTAGTCTGAGCTCAGCAATTTTTACATCACTGATCACCCGGCCCGTAATGACCGCGAAGACAAAAAGGAAACTGGCACCCAATAGAATATCATTAACACTCCGATAATCGCCCACATTGTTTTCCCCGATAGCAATGAAAAATTTAGGGAGGACATAGGTAATTAACAGGATGAAAAAATTTGTAAAAATTGCCGGCCCGAATCCGTACCGAATAGCAACAAAGAGAGAAAAAAAACCGAAGACGTACCAGTATTCCACGAAATTGACGAGGAATGCCAGAATCAACAAGCTTAAAAAAATACCGGCCAGCTCTAAGATCTCGTTTCTGCTGAGCTTGCTAGGGGTGGGTACTTCCTCGTGGCTTTGATACAAAAATCCTTTTCTTTGAGCATACGGAGTTAGATAGAACAGCGCTGGCAAGGTGATACAAAGTGCCATCGTAATCTCACTTAGCAAGTTGCTCTTAACGTAAACCCAAAATGTTTGCGCTGACTGGCTATTGGTCCAAACCGTTAGTGATTGTAGAAGTAAGGTCTCCACAAGTGCCGGGATCAATACACCGACTGCCATAAACACAGAAGTATTGTTGATGTCGGGTAACCAATATTTCCCTCGATAGACAACCCTGAACAAGAACCAGGATAAAAAGGCGAAAAGGGTTTCCGGTATAGCAAACACAAACCAAAGCGGCCATCGTTCAATCGGATTTCCCCACAGAAAAGAAGTAGCTACAGCGTTTAAATAAATTACTGGTATGACATATTTTGGACCCAGCCAGTGAATAAGAATAATTGAAAGTGCCGTAGGCAAATAATAGTCTGATACGGCCAGGTCGTGCCGCGCGAGCAAGGAAATGCGGCTACCTGCATGTATAATAATAAAAACCACCAGATACGTTAGAATGGTCTCTGAGTTGGTTTTGTGTTGGCTTCCGCTAATTAGTGACGGTTCAGGGGAATTCATGTTGGTCGCCTCCGGAAATTACTTCCTCTAATATAAAGATTTTACGCATCGCGGTGTTCGATGTCCCTGTACGACCCTTAAGGTTATTGAATTAGGATATTTTACCCTCGAATTACCGGTTCCAACACTTTACAAATGACGCCCAACACTTAGTAATAATACTTTTATTTTGTACTTTCTCCACAGGGTTTTCCAATCCATGTTGTCACAAACTTTTCTCAGAAAAATTGCTCACAAATTATTTCAGGTTATGAAAATGTACATCACATTGTCGTGCGTCCTATTGATTGCAACAAGTTCTTTCGGACAAAAACCCAATATTATTTATATAATGACGGATGATATGGGGTATGCCGACCTTAGCTGTTATGGCCGCAAAGATTTTCAGACACCTAGCATCGATAAGTTGGCATCTGAGGGAATCAAATTTATCAACGCGTATTCCGGTGCACCGCTATGTACACCGACGCGCGCATCCTTTCTCACCGGAAGGTACCCTGCACGGACGCCGGTGGGTCTGATCGAGCCATTGACAGGACTACCCAGCGACACAACCCATGGGCTGACACCAGCATATCCTTCGCTTCCAAAAATGCTTGCTACGGCTGGTTACGAAACGGTACTGCTCGGCAAATGGCATTTGGGGTGCCAACCGCAACACAGTCCAACTAAAAACGGGTTTGATTATTTCTTTGGATTTCGTGCAGGCGCAGTGGACTACATTTCATACAAAGACGGGGGTGGCAGACACGATCTTTATGAAAATGATACGCCCGTATACCCCAAAGGTTATTTGACTGATCTGATTGCGGACAAGGCAGTGGCGTTCCTCGAGGGCTCACACAAGAAACCTTTTTTTCTTTCGGTTAATTTTAATGCACCGCACTGGCCATGGCAAAAACCAGGCGACTCTCCTTATCCGGATGGCGCCAACTTTCGTGAGGGTGGATCAGCTGACACCTATAGAGAAATGATGAAAAGCCTTGATGATGCTGTTGGACGAATTATGAAATCGCTGGAGGTAAGAGGCTTGAAAGAGAATACTATTGTCATATTTACGAACGACAACGGTGGCGAGCGCTACTCCAACAACGGTGAGCTGTCGAAAGGAAAGGCTACTGTATGGGAAGGTGGAATAAAAGTGCCGGCGTTCGTAAGGTGGCCAGGTAAAATCAAGCCCGGATCATCAACCGAACAAGTTGTGATAACAATGGATTGGACGGCTACAATGTTATCGATAGCGGCGGCAAAATCTCATCCCGATTTTCCTCTGGATGGAATGGATTTGGTCCCGATTTTGACAGGTCGTGGCAAAATTGTTCCGCGCGTTCTTTACTGGCGACTTGCACAGCGCAGCAAGGCAATTAGAATGGGTGAATGGAAATATTTGAGTGATTCGACGGGCGAGTATCTTTTTAATCTGACAAAAGACCCGTCGGAAAAAAGCAATCTAAAAGATGTTAACCCAGATGTCTTCAGTTCTCTTAAAGGTAAATATGCTGACTGGGAGAAAAGTGTTTTGGAGCCTATTAAGCTGTAGTTGGGCATCGACATGCCCTATCCGTTATCAGTTGTCCGTTATCCGGTTGATTTTGCTTAACCTTCAAAGATTCCGCTAAGATTTAGGCAGACAGCAGCAAATATTTTGAGCCACGGGCTTAAACATCCGCCTTAAATTTATAGCTTAGAATTGCCAGCACAATTATGAATATCTTGGGGATGCAACTTCTGGCGGATCATAATTAATATACCCAGTTATGGACAGGAGAAATTTCATTCGGCAATCGGCAATTCTTGCCGTGGGCCTTAGCGCATTTGGTAAAATAGGGTTCAGCAATGGTCGATACATTGCCGATTCGCCAACCACTACCGACATTCTGGGTCCGTTCTACAGACCTGGGTCCCCGCTCCGAGCTGATATTAATCCATCTGGATACTCCGGAAAGCTTCTGCATTTTTATGGTATTATCTTCAGATCCGATGGGACACCTTATGAGAATTGCAGCATAGAGATCTGGCAATGTGATGAGAACCGAAAGTACGACAATACCTCGGATGAGTTTCGTTACCGGGGCAGGCAAATAACCAAGGCTGATGGGAAGTATAAATTTATCACGGCAATTCCTGTGCCTTATCCGGCTGGAGAATCGGGTGACGTCTGGCGGCCGGCGCATATTCATATGGTTGTAAAAGGTGAGGGTCAGCAAGATCTCATAACCCAAGTCTATTTTACCAATGATCCATACCTTGAAACAGATGCATCATCTTCATCACCACAAGCAAAAAGCCGGATATTAAGTATTGAAAGGAAATCTGAAAATGAAGATGAATTGCGTTTCGACATTTTTTTACAGAAAGAATTTAAGCTTGATGATGTAGCCATGAAAAGGCTTTCCGGAATTTATGCAATGTCGGATAAAACGTTAATGGAGTTTTATCAGGTCGGCGATTTGTTGTATCTGAAATGGAATGGCCAAATTCGCGAGTCTTTACGTTATCGCGGCAACAATGAGTTTGAGTCGGGTGGACATAGTCGAACTACTGCGCGGTTTGAAATGCAACCCTCGGGCGATTTTCATGTAGCGGTAAACTTTTTCAGACTGGTTGATCGCGCAGATATTCCCTTACATGGCGTGAAGCGATTTAACTATTAGCCTATATCTCGAAAGCGGTCGGAAATTGCTCGCTACATTTCCTATGTAGATTTCGCCAATCTTTTGCAATGCTTGATATTCTGGCTGCTAATGGTAGCCACTATTTCCCATTAAACTCTCCAAAGTCCAACGGTTTCGCCTCGCTGATATTTGTCACTTTTCGATAGAGCAATGATCATTTCTTTTTCGGTAAACGTAAAGGAGCTTAGTGGGAAAGAAAGAATATGAGAGCCATTCAGAAATTTTTACCGAATCCGCGCCACACGGAAATTCACAGGATATTTGTAAATGCGAAGCCTGAGGTGGCATGGCATGCAGCAAGGCATTTTGACATGTCGGATATCTTATGGATTAGACTACTCTTCGATATCCGAACAATGCCTGATGCAATTGCTGAGCCGTCAAGGAGTAGGAGCAAGGGTGGACTTGGCGTCGACGATATAACCAAATCTGATACCGGCTTTATTATTCTCGAAGAGATTCCGGGTAGGGAAGTGGTGATCGGTTCTGTTGGAAAATTCTGGCAATTGAAAATCCCATTTGAGAAGTTAACGCCCGATGAGTATTCTTCTTTTGAAGAGCCGGGTTTTGGAAAAATTGCCTGGAGCATCGCCGTTGAACCATTTCATCATGGGAGTACGATCGCTATTGAATTGAGGACATCCGCGACGGATGATGCCAGTTGGAAAAAGCTTCGACGGTACTATGGTGTTATTGGAATTGGGTCCAAACTAATACGCGCTTCGGTAGCAGCGAATCTAGAATCGAAGCTGGGGAAGATGAAATTACCGGAAGACGAAAGCATTGCATTGCCGGGCGACGAAATCATAGTTGACGCAAAGCATCAGCTGACATTTCATCAAAATGTTGAGTCGCCTGCATCGTTGGTATGGCGGTACCTGATGCAATTGGGATGTGATCGTGGGGGATGGTACAGTATCGATTCGCTGGATCATGACGGTGTACCAAGTACAAACTACCTGGTCGATGGGTGGGAGAGTAGACAAGTGGGAGACAAACTGTCTGCAACACCAAAAGGTGATGAGTTTTTTAATGTTTATAATGTTGAATTTGAAAAATATTTCGTCATAGGTGGACAAATTAAACGCGCGGGTGGACCTTTTGCCATGACATGGGCGTTCATACTGGAGCCAATTGGCGCCGATGCAACTCGATTGATTACGCGTGCGCGAATGAAGTCGTCTCCAAAGTGGCTTGAATTTGCGATGGGAAAAATCGTTTACCCGCCTGTGCATGGTTTAATGTCGCGTGTTCAACTAAGCAACATTAAGAAATCAGCAGAAAGAGATGCCCGATCCAGGACATCCGAATCAATTACAGTTGCGTCCTCGTAACCACTGATTTGCATGCCTATTCATATCTTATTGTTTCTGCAGGATTTGTTAACGCTGCTTTGATGACCTGAAAGCCTATTGTCAAAACAGCGATGATAAGCACTGCTGCTATCGGAATTACAAACATGGTCCAATCAGGCTTGATGCGATAAGCATAGCCATTGAGCCAATTGCTCGTGCTCAGGTAAGCAATTGGTAACGAGATGACAGCGGCAACGAAGACAAGCCTCACAAAATCGTATGACAGGATTTTTACCACATTTACGATTGAAGCGCCTAAAACCTTGCGAATCCCGATTTCTTTTGTTCGTTGCGCTGCGGTAAAGGACGCGAGCCCCACAAGACCAAGGCAGGAAACAATGATAGCAAGCAATGTAAATATGCTAATGACTCTTCCAAACCTTGCATCATCATTGTATTGTCGTCTGTAGTTATCTTCAAGAATAGCATATTCAAAGGAATTTCCAGGAAAGAATTTCTTATACGTTTCCTCAATTTCAGCTATTGTGACAGGTAGAGTCGAGGCATTCACTCTCACCGACGTAGGTGAACCAGTGCTGTAAACCGGACGGAAGAAGATTGGTTCCATTGGTTTTTGTAGTCCCTCCTGATGAAAATCATTTACAACGCCAATGATAGTCCATCTTCGCGTGTCATTGTTACCCCAGATAATTTCTTTTCCCACCGCATCTTCCGGGCTTTTGATACCCAGAAGTTGTACAGCATTTTTATTAAGAATGATTTTATCAAGCCTGTCAAAATCGGGATGGTGATCCTCGGGAATGAATTTTCTTCCGGCGAGGAGGCTAACGTTATACGTGTCAAAGAAACTGTAGTCAACATTCATATTAGACAAGGTATAGTGAGATTCCGTATCGCTGAGCCGGACGCCGAAGCTCCGTCCAAGCCTGTCGCCAGGTAGCCGTCCCGTTGTGGTAACGCTGATTACTCCATCGGTGTGTTCCAATGCGTTTTTGTAACTCTCGACTCTTTGAATAAACGTGGAATCCCAGGGCATTAATTCTGGGGAACTGATTGTGATGACGTTCTTAATATTGATTCCTAAATCGGCATTGTTCATAAAAGTGAGTTGCTTGCCGACCACAAAAGTTCCAATAATCAAGGTTGTGGAAGAAGTGAATTGAAAGACAACAAGCGCCTTTCTTAGAAAATTTCCTCTTGAGGATCTTATAAATTTTCCTTTCAGAACTGTTGCGGGTTGATAGGATGATATCACAAAAGCTGGATAAAATCCAGAGAGAAAGGCGCCTGCTACGAAGACACCCAACAGAAGAAACACATGAGACAAGGTCATGGATGGTAGCATTTCTACGAGGGAAAGATCATAACCAACGACGCGGTTGAAGCTCGACTGAAGAATTAGCACTAGCCCTATTGCCACCACTGCGGCAAAGAAAGTTATGATGAGCGATTCAATCACGAACTGCTTGATCAACTGATTTCTTATCGCGCCCATCACTTTGCGAAGTCCTACTTCTTTCGCACGGTCCAATGCTCGCGACGTAGTCAGGTTGACATAGTTTATCCAAGCGATTATTAAAATGAATAGAGCAACTATCAACATAGCCCAAACCGCTTTGCCGCTGGCCGTTATTGCAATGTCATATTCGTAATCGGAATACAGGTGCGCATCTTTTAAGGGCTGCAGATAAAATTTTTCGGTGCTGCCTGAAACTTTGTCCCCTTGAAAATATCGTTCACTAAAGGCCGGAAATTTTTTCTCCAGCGCCTTGTGGTCGGCTCCAGGCTTTAAGACAAGATAGTGTCTCATGTCAGACCATGTCCAGCTGTTGTCTGCATTCTTGTCCTCCCCGCTGTACAATGTCGAATAGGATACAAGCGCATCAAACTGAATATGCGAGTTGATAGGAATATCTTCACAAATCCCGTCAATTCTGTATGGGGTTTGATCAAGACCCCAGTAGAAGGTCTTGCCTATAAAATCCTGATAGTTCTCACCGGCATCTCCAAAATATTTTTTTGCCGTCGCGGTCGTTATGACAGCTGTGTACGGATCTTTTAATAAACCATCCCTTTTGCCCGCTACCAGCTTAAAACTGAAGACTTCGAAAAAATGCTCATCGGCGAAATGAGATCTTTCTCCTCTAAAATTCTTCTCGCCGATCTTCACGTTTAGTGTACCAGCAGGCATTAACCTGGTATACATTTCAACTTCCGGAAAATCTTTAGCCATGGTAGGCCCAATGGTCGGATACATAATTGTGCCATGTTGAATCAAACGGCCGTGCTGAAATCGGTCGTTGGTGACGCGATAAGTGCGATGAAGTTTTTCATGGAATGTGTCATAGCTGAGTTCAAAGGCTACGAACTGAATAATCAACACGCAGGCTGCGAGCCCTATGCTTAGCCCTAAAACATTAATGATCGAAAACACCTTGCTCTTAAGGATATTTCTAAGGGCGACCGTGAAGTAATTTTGGAACATTTTGTTATTATTTGATTATTCCTTCTTTCAACTGTAGTATGTTCGATTGTGCCGGACTTAAGCAATACCGAATTAAAACGTCAGGGTTACAGCGCACATTTTATTCTGGTCAAAGTTGTTGCCTTATCCAATCGATGATTAGTTTAACATATGGCTCGCGCATATTCGCCGAACGATTGTAAAGTCCGTGATCGGCCTGCGCATATATTTTCAACTTAACCGGAAGAACCAAGCTTGTTTTTAAAGAGTCGAGGATATGAATGCTTTTCTTTACCGGAATGCTAACGTCTTTTTCGCCGAAGATCCACAAGGAAGGAGATTTCATTTTCTGAATAGCATGGATTGGGTTATAACCATATGGGCCTTTAAATTCCTGTAGAAGAACGTCCGCCTCGGTCTGGTTAAAGCCGTCTTTTTCAATAAGGTCGCTATAGAAAATTTCTTCTCCTACGGTAACCGTCGGTCCGGAAATGCAAACTGACAGGAACGGGGTCAAAATTGAATTTAATTCCGCAATAATCCATCCTGCCTGGCTACCTCCGATTAAGATAATTTTATCGTCTGAGATCCGTTTGTCATTTTTAAGATGACGAATAGCGGCGGCTGCATCAGAGGCAAGAAGCGAGAATACTTTTTCTGCGTTATGTGGGCCGACGTCGCTGTATTCACCCCCGGAAGCACCTACACCTCTTTTATCATATCTGAAGGAGGCAATTCCCGCGCTATCCAGGACGGAAACAAATTCTATATAATCATCTCGAGTAGTACGCCCGGAACCATGAATGAAAATGGCAAGAGGATAGGTCGACTGACCACCCGGAATACTGAGTTCACCCTCGAAAGAAATGCTTTCATTTTGAAATTGGATAACCTCACGCTTTGCAGATGAATCCTGTGCACACCCATTAAGGCACCACAAAAAAATCAACATGAGACTGTATACTGAAAAGGAATGCATCAATTCCGACCTTCCAAACAATATACCACAATAGTAATCTCGACTTAAATCACGCAATAGTCTCCTCTCAGAAATTGGCGAAAAGCATCGGTGTCAAATTCGTTCAGATGTGTCCGAGTTCGATCGGCGGCAGTGGATTTGGTTAACCGGGAATTCAATTAGATAATCTTTTACAGTATTTTTGATACCGATCGAAATGAAATAGGTGCGCTTTAGAAAAAATTTTATCAAAGCAATTGAAAGACATTTTCCCTCCAATGCTTCGGTCGTTGTGAGAGAGGTCGACGAACGGTTTAAAATACTTTCTGTTGATACGAAATTTGCAGCAAGGTCGACCAATCCGATTGACCGGCGCCTGGTTTTTACAGCCTATTTTCTTGCTTTAATTCAAACGCTGGAAGGAATGAATCTATCGTTCGAACAAATTAAAAGTATCTGTCTTGAAATCACCTACGACTACGTAACGCCCAAAAATTTCTTTCAGAAATGGATTAAAAGATTGCCGGCAAAACTCATTGGAACAATAATAGCCGGACCGTTAATCAGAGTTTTCCATGCTAAAGTTAGCGCGTTGGGTCATATTGATGGTTTTCGGGCGGTAGTCATTACTGATAAAAGTAAGACTTATGATTTGGGATATGGTTTTGATATCCTTGAATGTGGAATCTGTAAACTATTTCAAAAGCATAACGCTCAAAAGTATGCATCCATTCTTTGTGAAGTAGATAAAGTTACTTCCAATCTTGCCGGGTTAGAATTAGTAAGGAATAGCACTATTGCGTATGGCGCCGACAAATGTGATTTCAGGTTCAAACGGCTTGTTAAATGATATGTCCTAACGACGATGACAACTGTTCGTGTGAGCCTTTCAACACTAATTTTTTAATCGCTTTTACAAAAGTTTTAAACTGATGCGCGGTAATTTTTTCAAGACAAAGACAAATAAATTATTAGAGAAAAAAACACGAATCGGAGTAACATGAGTAAGTCTATACATCTGTATGAAGGTAGCCCTCCGGGATCGGAGGACTGGGATTGGGATGAAGGAAGAAATAATCACAATAGCATGAACGTGATGACGGTCTACAACGTAGTCCGCCCAAAACTAACGGTATACCTACCCGACCGTAAATCATCTGACAAAACCGCTGTAATTATCTGCCCTGGCGGTGGATTTCATTTCCTGGCTATCGACCATGAAGGGACCAATATTGGCAAAATCCTCACTAGCTACGGTATCACTGTATTTCTTTTGCAGTATAGGCTTGTACATATCCAGGGTGAGAATCCGTTTGATGATATGCTGAATGCAGCCGACCCAAAGTCATGGGATGATGAAAGCTTACCGATTATTCCGCTTGCCATCGCAGATGGAAGACAGGCGATCGCCCACGTGAGGGCTCACGCAAAAGAATATAATGTTTCTCCGGACAAGATTGGTATTATGGGATTCTCCGCTGGCGGTATGGTGGCAGCTTCAACAGCGTTTCACTATGATGCGGGTAATCGTCCCGATTTCGTAGTACCGATCTATGCCGATATTCCACCCTCAAGGGTAGGGCAAGTGCTTCCTGATGCACCACCATTGTATCTGGCCTGTACGCAGGATGACGAGTTTGGATTTGCTGTCCACGCCATTAACATGTATCAAAAATGGTATAATGCTGGACGCCCGGTTGAATTACATTTGTTTACGCAGGGCGGCCATGGTTTTGGTGCGGGTAGTCCAGGAAATTCAACGTATGGATGGATATCTCAGTTTTTGTTGTGGTTGAAGGTGATGGGGTTCTAACTTAGTTTAAAGTTCAAGGTTTAAGGTTCGAGGTCGCGGTCTGAAAGAGTTGCACCCTCATTCTTAATCCTCACACTGCCTGAAAACTTATACCCTATACCCCTCTCCGCAACGCAGGTAAAACAAAATAGGGAATAAGGGCAAGACATCAGGAGAAAAGCACAGAATACAATCGAGCCGACCGATCGCTGATCGCCTGGAAGATCGGGGTGTCCCCGAGCTGTGTCGTGATCCGGAGC
>CAMLER010000099.1 GCA_946478915.1 uncultured Chryseolinea sp. | reverse complement strand
CGAATCGCCTGAGCTTACTTCGAACTGACTGGCTAACGTTTCGTCTAACATCGCATACCTTCCCTCAGATAACTTAGGGTATGCATCTTCGGGCAAAGTCTCAATCTTACCGTAGAAGGGAAAAGGACCCTCCAGGGCGACCAACCGAATCAACCGCGATTGATTGTTATTCAGAAATAATACCATGGAAGCCATATCAGCCTCGGAGGCCTGGGGCAGCAATGATGTCCTGAACAGCGTGTCCAGTTCAGGGTTGAATTTTTTATCAGAATTGATAACGAGGTCAGCACCCAGCAGCTCTTTGGCATTTCGATCAATATCATTTTGCAGTGTCTTATTCAACGAATCCAAGGCAACAACAGCAGCGATCCCGGTGATCAAGGAAGTCATGAAGAGAAAGAGCCGGGAAAAATTATGGCGGGCATCCCTCCAGGCCATTATCCATACCCACCTATCGCGAAAAATGGTTCGCGTATCTCTTTTTAATTTGATAATGTATTCAATCATGGGATATTGGCCGACGTCTTCGCTTTATTCAGGGTTATTGCAATTTGGCAGATGTTTACCTTCTCAATTTAACTGTAAACCATTGGCTTAAGTTGCTATGCAAAACTAATAATCCAGGCATAATCTGATCAATTACCTCACGGCCACCGCATAACACAGTATTCCCGCTGCTATTGCCGCGTTGAGAGATTCAGCCTGACCCACCTTTGGGATGGTCACTTTGTGCGTAACAAACTGTTCAAGTCCTTTCGCAATACCCCGCGATTCGTTTCCGATCAGGATCAAGCCCGTTGATCCAAAATTGAGATGATTGATACTGGTGCCGTTCAGATATGCGCCGTAGACCGGTATTTTAATCGTTTCAAGGTAAGTCGCCAGATCTGTGTAATACATGCTTATCCTTGTGAACGAACCCATCGTAGCGTTTATGACTTTTTGGTTGTAAAAGTCGGCCGTTTCTTTCGATGCAACTATCTTTTTCAAACCAAACCAATCGGCCGTGCGGATAATTGTGCCAAGATTTCCCGGATCGCGAATATCGTCTAAAACCAACACATGCTCATTACCATCTATGGAGAAAAGCTTGTTTGGTTTTATTCCAGCCACAGCAACAGCCGCATCATTCGTTTGAAACTCACCTAAACCTTGTAGGTCCTTAGGTGATGCCTCAATTACCTCGACTCCCTGTGCTGGATTGATGGTCGACAAAAATTCTGCAGTCCCGATCACGGAATGAACCAAGAAATCCGAGATCAATAATTCTCGCACACTCTTTGCACCTTCAACCACAAAACATTGCTCCTGCTTCCGGTATTTTTTTATTTGCAGGGATTTGATAAACTTGATTTTGGCTTTTGATAGCATGCGTTAACGATTGGGTACTTCAAACATCAAATATGTACTGTGGGTTTTAGCACTTTCGGCATTCTTGCAGGGATGCCTGGGAACTAAGCACCTGAAAGAAAATCAAAAACTGCTATATCGCCAAAGAACACAAGCTCCCAATAATATTGACAAGGAGCAGCTTAGGAACCTATACGCGCAGCAACCCAATCGAAAGTTTCTGGGCTTGTTTACTCCCCTTGTCTCCATTTATTACTTTGGCGAACGACGGTACGACCAGGAGAAATTTATTCGGAAGAAGGAAGCTGCTGAAAAAAAATACGATGAAAAGATTTCAAGAACCACTTCGGCTAAAAAAATAAACAACTATCAGTTCAAAAAACAGAAGAAGGTAAACAAATACAATGGCTTCATCGAAAATGGCAACAACTGGATGCAGTGGGGTGAGCCGGTTTCAGTTTTCGACAGCAGTCAGGTAAAGCTAACTAAAGAGCGTTTTGGCGAATACCTTTTTTCAAACGGATACTTCACAGCCTCAGTTACGGATAGCGTCATCGTTAAGAACGATCGTGTTACGGTAGTGTACCGCGTTGATCCAGGCCAACCTTATATCATTGATTCCATCATTTACGACGTCGCCGACACAATGATCATGAAAATTATGGATGAAAATTATAACGAAAGACTTATCCGTCGTGGCGACAGGTTTCAGCAGGATAATTTTACAAGGGAACGTGAACGGATCGACATGATGCTGAAAGACCAGGGCTACTATGATTTCAGCAGGCAGTATATCGACTTTTCTACAGATACTACTTTCAGATCGCCCGAGCGCAAGATCGCAGTAATGGTCTCCATCAGGAATCCTGCCAAGCGCGGATACCATAAACAGTTTACAATCGATTCGGTGACGTTCACCACCGACGTGGGCACTAACATCCGGAACACACAACGCAGAACCAAAACTTATCACGATATTCAGTATAAATTCTACGAGGACAATTATAATCTGAAAGTCCTTAGTCAGCGTGTGCGCCTTCGCCCTGAAGACCTTTATAGCAGGTCGAAAACGCTCAACACCCAGCGGCAGATTGGTAATATAGAAGCGTTTAAGTTTATCAACATCAACTACGACACATCAGGGGGAAAATTTATTGCCAACATTTTTGCAAGTCCCCTAACGCGACACGAATGGACGAATGAAGTCGGTGTTAACGTGACTCAAGGTTATCCTGGTCCTTTCTATGTCATCTCTTTTAAGAGGCGAAACGTCTTCAAGAGTATGGAGACATTTGACTTGAGCGGAAGATTTGGATTCGAGGGTGTAGCGTCAGCAACAGAAAGCCAAAATGTATATAAGAGCACGGAAGCAGGTATAAACGCTTCGCTGACATTTCCGCAGTTTATGTGGCCGCTAAATGAAAGATTACGGTTCAAGTTTGCAGAGTTCAACCCGAAAACAAAATTCACAGCCGGTTATACCTATACCGACAGACCGGAATATCGGCGAACCGTAATCTCCGTCAACGGTACGTATACATGGGATAATAATAAGAACCGAACCTATTTTATAACACCACTAAATCTTGGCGTCATCGACACGGCAAACCTTTCAACGAGTTTCAAGGATTTGCTGGCTCAACAGGACACTTTGGGCAATAATAATCTAATTAATGCCTTTCGACCGTCTTTTGTGAACAGTATCATTTTCGGTGTGACATGGAATTTGAATAATTATGGAAATATGGAAGAAAATTCAGGTTGGATACGAGCACAAATTGAAAGCGGGGGTACGTTGTGGAATTTTTTCGAACCGAAATTTATCAGCGATCTGAAGTTGGAGTACTACAAGTATATCCGTTTTAGTCTCGATATGCGACGCGTGGATCCCATCGACAAAAACACCGTGCTTGCTTACCGCTTTAATTCGGGATTTGCTTACTCCTACGGCGACAACAATAGCCTTCCCTACGAAAAGTTCTTTTTCGCAGGCGGTAGCAACAGTATTCGCGCCTGGCGTCCCAGAAGGATAGGTCCAGGATCTGCTAGCCCACCGCTGGCTGAAGAGCCGGTAAAAGACGGATTGTATGATTATGATATTGAGAAACCTTCCGAAATTTTGCTGGAGGCAAGTGTTGAGTTAAGACAAAAACTTTTTGGTTTTGTTAATGGTGCTGTCTTCATTGATGCAGGTAACGTATGGACATTTAATCCGGTTAATACGCAGGATGAAGATGGAAATATCATAGAAGACAACCGGTCACAATTCAAAATCAATAGATTCTATAAGGAATTTGGTGTGGGAACAGGTTTTGGATTACGCTTTGATTTTTCTTTCTTAATCCTTCGGTTTGATGTCGGTATCAAAGTTTATGATCCGGCAAGGGAAAGCGGCGACAAATTTGTTTTGAACAAGGTGAGATTCTGGAAACCTTATGCGACTTCAAATACCGATGGCACATACCGCGACTTCAAGGAACCGGCGATCTACAATGTTGGTATAGGATTCCCTTTCTGATTTTGGTACTCAAGCATCAGGCAAAAAAGTTTGCTGTTATCAGCATAGCCTTTATTACATTCAACCCGGATTTATGATGCTAACAAAAGAGACAATTCGCGATTGGTTTATCGGTCTCCAGGAGTCGATATGCCAACAATTGGAAGAAGCCGACGGCAAAGGAAAATTCATCAGCGATCAATGGAACAGGTCGGGAGGAGGCGGCGGGATCACACGGGTTATCGCAGGTGGAAACGTAATTGAAAAAGGGGGTGTCAATTTTTCTGCCGTCTGGGGAAAGACACCTGATCCAGTACTTAAATCCATGCAACTCGACAGTGTCGAACCTCCTGATTTTTTTGCCACCGGGGTATCGATCGTATTACATCCCTTTAGTCCAATGGTTCCAATCATTCACATGAATGTGCGATATTTTGAAATGACAAATGGGACATGGTGGTTCGGTGGTGGTATTGATCTTACCCCACACTATGTCAACGGTGAGGATGCACGCTATTTTCATGCGGCATTGAAAACAGTTTGTGATCACCATCATCCCTCCTACTACCCTGAATTCAAGAATTGGGCAGATGATTATTTCTTCCTTAAGCATCGGAAAGAAACACGCGGCATTGGTGGGATTTTCTTTGATTATCTGAAAGGTGACGGTGAATTTACAAGGGAATCGCGTTTCGAATTTATAAAAGAATTAGGTTCCAGTTTCGGTCCACTGTATACCTATTTCATGAAAAAGAACGTCGCCCTTCCTTTCAGTGACAAAGAAAAACAATGGCAGTTTCTGCGCCGTGGCCGATATGTTGAGTTTAATTTAGTATGGGATCGCGGTACCAAGTTCGGCCTTGACACCGACGGCAGAACCGAATCGATCTTAATGAGTTTGCCTCCCCAGGCAGAATGGACATACAACTATCAGGCGGAACCCGGGTCTGAAGAAGAAAAAACATTGAGTCTGCTGAAAAAGGGTATCAACTGGATATGAGCGTCGACATCAGGTTAATCGGCATTCATTAAATTAAATGTGAATACGGGTCGGCCCACTTCTTTCACAAGCCTGTCTGAAAAATGACTGGAAAAAATCCGAAAAATTCCATCTTTACTATTCTTGATAACAGCAATAAGGCCGGCTTCGACCTCCCGTGCAAAACGGATCACACCTTCCGCCTGATCATCAGCGTCATAAATGGTAACGGTGTAATTATTAAGATTAGCATCCTCCGCCATTCGGGTAAAAAATTGTACAAGATCCATATCGGAGTAGTCGGCAGCGCTATCGCGCACATGCACTAAATGAATATGCGCATCGAAGCATGCAGCAAGATCAGCCAATGTATTTAATGCGTCATTGAGGTGCTCATTATCACGAATGACGTTTACTGCAAGAACTATTTTTTTGAAATCCTGGATGTTAAAACCATCCCTGACCGAAACCACCGGACATTTTGAAATCCTAATCACTTGTTCGGTGTGATTACCACTGAATACTTCGGCGGCATTTTCTTCGCCTGATGTTCCCATCACCACGAGATCAATATTTTCACGATCAAGGTATTGGTCGATGCCTTCAGCGAATTCTTCGTCGACAATCGCAGTTTCGATGTCTATTCCAGAACGAATATGTTTTTGGACAAGTGCATCAAGCTTTTCTTTATTTGCGCGCAAAAGCTGAAGATTATAAAGCTGTCCCTCCCGGTCGACTTTGCTGCCTATATCACCCATAGCGGTAAAAGTCTTTCCAAACGGATGACGCGTGAAATTGACCAGGCTTATTTCGGCTTCAGATCGCTCGGCGATTTCAATTGCTAATGAGAGACCTCTTTCCGCGATGGGAGACAAATCCGTAGGTACGAGAATTTTTTTCATATGGGCGTTTCTTGGGTTTGTGGTTTGAAGTTTGAGGTTCGTGGTCTAGGGCGTAGTTGCTTAGTTAACAATTTCGATGACAAGTTTTCCCGCTACTTAAAAAAAAAAAAACCAGGCAGTTAGCCTGGTCTTCTTTTGGCAATGATGATTTATTAGTTGGCTAAACGTACGTTAACCGCATTCAATCCTTTTTTTCCTTCTTTGAGTTCAAAAGTGACTGCATCATTTTCGTGGATCTGATCGACAAGTAGTCCTGAAATGTGTACAAAATACTCTTGCCCTGTTGCCGTTTCCTTAATAAAACCGAATCCTTTGGATTCATTAAAGAATTTTACTGTTCCTTCTTTCATTATAAATTGATATTAAAATAATCTGCAAATATACAACAATATGTTAAAGTCCAACCAAATGTCCGAATTGTGCGCATTAACACGCAAAAAAATACCATTTGTTTCGTCTATAAATTTTTTTCAATCCATTCTGCGGAAGCCTTGGCCAACTCTTCAACCGCCTCCCTGCCTTTTATTTTGAAAGAATGATCTGCGCCATCAAAAGTAACCAGCGTTGAAAACGAAAGTTGACCGCAAACTTGTTTCATTAAAGCAAGGTTTGCGAGGGCATCATTCGTTCCCTGAAGAAAAAGCATCGGCACTTTAATGTTTGAAAGGTGCTCTGCCCTTTGGACACCATCTTTACCCGGAGCATGCAATGGAAAGCCATAAAAGATGATGCCCTTCACATCTGTTTCATTTTTAGAAATGAATTGGGATGACATCCGGCCGCCAAAGGATTTTCCACCAAGAAAAATGGGTACTCCATTGTGTTTTTCAGCGACTTGCTCCAGCACCCTGCTTACTGTTTTCTCCGCAACGGCAGGGACATCCGGCATTTTCTTTTTTTTCTCTATGAAGGGAAAATTGTAGCGGATCGTTCCAATCGAATACTTCAATAAATTCTGTGACAGTTTTTCCATAAAAGGATGCGTCATTCCCGCACCAGCGCCATGCGCAAGGACTATAATGGCCTTTATAGTATCAGCGGGTAAAAGTGAAAGTGTTGAAACGTGACCAATGGTGTCTGAAATTAAAAAACGAGATTGATTGGCTTTCATTCTCGAAAATACAAAATCAAAATTTGTCGTTGCATAAAAAACAAAACCTTATTCGCCAGCTACGACGAATAAGGTTTTGAACTATACTGCCTCAATGTTAAACAGAAGTTTTTCAGGTATAACGAGGCGTTGCCGAAGTTGTATTCCAGAAATTGTCAACATCATTGAAATACGAGTGGTCATTCGTATCAGGCCAATGACTCTTATCAAATCCTGGGATATTCTTAAAATACTCCTTTTCGCGGTTCAGAATGAAACACTCTTTCTCCGCATTAAGATAAAGTTGAGAAAAAGGTATTGCGAAATATTTGCCTCCCAAACCTAAGAAAGCACCTGATTCGAGAACGACATACTCGATCATGCCACTGCTCAAGTTAACCATCAGGTTGTCTATCTTTCCTAAATTTTCTCCATCCAAATTCTCAACTCTGTCGCCAATGATAGACGTTGCTGTCAATCTCCTAACCGGTACGTTGGCCATGGGACCCTCGTGGTTCTTGCCGGTCAGATTGTCTACTTCATATTCTTTTCCATACACATTCATAATTCCTCCTATTTAGATTACACATAAAGTATGTGAATAGCCTCGTAAAAATCGTGCAAGAAAAAAAAGCGGGATGTCGGCGCAAAATCAGCAATTTTTTAATGCTGATGTAGAATTCAATTCAATCTTGATGTAGATCGACGGAAACAAAATTAATTTCCACCTTTGAATTTGCGATCTTTTACTTTCCGTTTGGTATTGAACAACCGTTGGAAGAAATTTCTGTCGGAACGCTCAAGATCACAATCCAATCTGTTGGCTACTTCAGGAGACAATGGTGAGAATCGCGCGCGGGTAAAATGATTTAGCGATGCATCTTTATTCGCATGTTGAAGGAACCGCGCAACAATGGGAAGTGCCGTGGCAGAACCTTGTCCCTGGGCAGTACTTCTAAAGTGTAACCTCGGATCATCGGCTCCTACCCAGGCGCCAACCACCAGCTTAGGCGTAATTCCAATAAACCATCCGTCGGCATTAGCCTGCGTTGTTCCTGTTTTGCCGGCAATGTCGTTATTCAATCCATAGCGGGCGCGCAGACTGGATCCGGTTCCCTCATTTACGACACGTTGCAGCATATGAATCATCATGCCGGCAGTCTCTCCGGATAGAGCGCGCTCCTTTTTCGGACGCTTTTCGATTTCATGCAGGATATTTCCGTGTTGATCCTTAATTCCCGATATATATAGCGGCTTCACGTAATTCCCGTTATTTGCAAAAACCCCGTAAGCAGTAACCATTTCTATCATGGAGATCGATGGCGATCCCAAAGCAATAGAGGGTACGTTAGGCAAGTCGCTTTTAATCCCCATGCGCTCAGCAGTCGCAATAGTCTGCCCGATACCGGCTTTTTCCAACAATCTCACTGAGACTGTGTTCACCGAACCTGCAAGGCCACCCTCCATAGAATATTTTTTATCGTAGGATTCATCACTGGTATTCTGTGGCGTCCAATCCTCAACGTTAGTATAAGAGGTTTGACGGGCTGAAACGTATTCACAAGGATCAACACCTCGTTCTAAAGCCGCCGCGTAGACGATGGGTTTGAATGTGGATCCTATTTGCCGTTTCGTACTTTCTTTTACGTGATCGAACTTAAAAAATTCATGGTCAATTCCTCCAACCCATACCTTAACATGACCAGTTTGTGGTTCCAGCGCGAGAATACCAGCCTGAAGAAACTGGAGATGGTGTTTTAATGAATCATAAACACTAATCTCAATCTCTTTGCCACCTTCCCAATTAAATACTTTGCGCAACGCCGGCTTCTTTAGCTCCGAAAGAATTTCTTTTTCCGTAAGGCCGCTGTTCTGCAACTTTTTATATTGGGATAATTGTTTGACATGAGTTTTCAATACCTGATCCAACGTTTGCTTGTGCAATTGCTTCACGAATTTTTTTTGCAGTTCTTTCATCTGCGACTGCATCGCATTCTCAGCATACCGTTGCAACCGGGAATCGATGGTTGTATAAATCTTTAATCCGTCCGTGTAGAGGTTATACGGCTTGCCATCGGGTCTTTCATGATTCGCGCACCATTCAAGCAACTCAGTTTTGATTTGCTCTCGAAAGTATGAAGCCAACCCTGAATTATTAGTGATCTTGTTGTAGCGCAGTCCCAGTGGTTTTTCCTGCAAGGATTTCATTTCATCTGCAGAAATGAAACTATATTTTTCCATTTGCGAAAGAACAACATTTCGTCGCTGCTTGGAACGGTCAGGAAAAATCCTTGGATTATACGTGTGCGTTGCCTTGAGCATTCCAATCAACACCGCAGCCTGGTCGGCGGTAAGATTTTTCACAGCAGTGGAAAAAAATCTGTCTGCAGCGGTTTTAACACCATATACATTGTCGCCGAATGGAACGGTGTTAAGGTATAGCACAAGAATTTCGTCCTTGGTGTAAACATTTTCCAGGCGCCAGGCGATGATCATTTCGCGAAACTTATTTATTGGGAGCGAAAGAAATCCAAACGATCGACGAGGAAATAGATTTTTTGCGAGTTGCTGTGTGATGGTACTTCCTCCCCCTGCAGATTCGTTCTGTAAGATTATACTTTTGACCAACACGCGGAAAAGGCTACGGATATCGATACCGTGGTGCTTATAAAAACGAACGTCTTCTGTGGCAACCAAAGCATTTTTTAAAGCCGGCGTAATGGATGAAGCTGGCACAGTAGAGCGTTCCTGGAAATAATAGCGGCCCAGCAAAACGCTGTCGGCGCTAAATACCTCGGTGGCAACCTGGTGATTGATGGTACTTAATTCTTTTTTGCTGGGAACCTCGCCAAATACGCCCATCAAAATCAGCAAAACTAATACGGCAACTGAGGAAAAAATACACACCGCCAGGAGGCTCAAATACCACAACAGCCGTTTGAAAATATTGGGCTCTGCGTTAAAACGCTTAATTTTTGCTTTAATACGCGCTATTCTGCCTTTAATAAGTTCTTTCATTTAAATCCCGTTGCCAACTAACGAAAGCGGCGTACAAAAAGCATGCAGTTAGAAAAAAAACTTTTTGAGGTGCCAGTATGCGCTGGTATGGGGGCGCTATTTCTCTGGTTGTAAACGAAAACTTAATGTATTGAGACCGAAAAAATGTCCGGAAATCCGTTGATGCTAAAAATGAGTTAGCGATTTGCATTTTATAATTTGTATTCGAAATAAACATTACCGTTGTGACAGAAAATCAAATTACCCAACAAATTATCGATGCGTCGATAAAAATTCATAAAGACCTGGGCCCAGGATTGCTCGAATCTGTATATGAAGCATGCCTTTACTCGGGCCTTTTTAAACGTGGTCTGTACATCGAACGTCAAAAACCTGTTCCTCTCGTTTACAAAGAGGTAAAACTGGAGTGTGGCTTTCGAGCGGATCTTGTTGTAGAGAATAAAGTTGTCGTAGAAGTGAAATCGGTTGAAGCGTTAAATGAAATTCATCTCATGCAAGTTATCACGCACTTGAGGCTTTTGGATTTAAGGGTGGGATTGCTGATGAACTTTAATGTTGTTCGTCTAAAGGAAGGAATCAAGAGAGTCGTGAATAATTATCAAGATGTACAGCGTTTGATTTAAGTTTTTATGGTTTAATCGCAATCGGTATTGTGCCGCGTTGTCGGCCAGACCGTGCGGCGGCCTACTATTCTCTTTTACCGCAGGGGACGCGGAGACAAATGCACGCTGAGAACGCCGGGACGGATCTAATTACTCTGCTCACGATGCCAAACTAAATATTTTAAATGACTTCCTCTGTGAACTCTGCCTGGACGCTGAGTTTGGATCAACCTTCTCTGCTGACGTTTTTAGAACTGTCGAAACATCCATGGAGGCGAGAGCACTTTCGTCTAAAAAAATTATTCTGCAGGGTAATGCATTCTCCGCCTCCGCGATACCCTGATGAAAATTTTGGCTAACTCATTTACCGCCAATGGAATCAACCCCAAAGCAAAGACATTAATCCATGCGTCCATACTCAACATTTGTAGCTTGAAGGCATTTCGCATGAAAGGAACGCCAAGAACAAAAAGTTGTAATGCAAAGCCAAGTACAATCGCTCCGATCAGATAGACATTAGAAAAGATACCGATGGTAAAAATAGACTTAGCATGATTGCGGAATGACATGGAGTAGAAAAGCTGACAGGAAATGATTGTCATAAATGCCATGGTTCTGGCGTATTCGGTAACCTCCGCGGGCACGTTCGTATCGCGGGGGGAATAGCCATTGGTTTGATAACCATACCAGAATGCAAAAGTAGTAAGCAATCCAATTAGTAATCCACCCACAAT